>JADIND010000072.1 GCA_017694215.1 Candidatus Scatousia excrementipullorum
GTATCTTAGAGTTTAGTTCCGGATAATCTGATTTGTTTGTTATGTAAAAAGTTTCGCCTTTCGGAGAAGTTCCTCCAATGCCGTTCATATAGTTTATAGGCAGGGAATTATCCGCATCAAAACTCGGGATTTTTACAATCTTATAACCTTTTTCCATAAGTTTTTGTTCTGCGTCTTCTCTAATGCCTGCACTTTTTTCGTTTAACGTTTCCAGCCTTGTTATCAATTCCTGTTTTGTTTTATCGTCCATATTCTTTATATTGGTTTCTTTTAAAATTTTTATGCCTTCCGCATAATCCGGCACCGCGATTTCACCGTTGTGCAGAGGTCTGTACAGCATATCAATATGAAAATCATATTGCGGAATAAATGTTATGTTTTCCTGAGCAATCCCGAGGTCTTCGGCTATCTGCTTTTTGGCAAGTTCAATATTTTCCTCTTCAGATTCATCAATTTGCATAGCTCTTAAAGTGTACCATATTGTTTCATCACCTATTATTGCAGCCGGAGTGCCGTCAGCAAGACATGTATTCAGTACATTACCGCCCTCAAGATAACTTTTTGAATAAACCTTATCTTTATCCTGTACATTTTTTTCAAACGCCTGTTGATACATTGCAGCATTACCTTGTGTTGATTTGGAAATGTTTTTTCTGTCCAGAATACTGTATTTACGATTTAATTTATCCGATTCAACAAATTCAGCTGTAGATTCTGTCGGGATGACCATTTTACCGTCAGCACGCCGAATTCCGTAATCTTCCAGCCACCAGCCGCTATTCATGTGAATTTCTTCAACTTCAAATCCGACTTCTTTACCTATAGTCCTGACTTCGTCTATAATTGTTTTCATTTGCTCTGCCCGTTCTGTTTCTGATTCTGTCGGTGCAAATGTGATTTTACTTATTTGTCTGTCCAGACCTTCTGACCAGCTGGCAGTCTTTCTGTTTTCACCTGAAGTCATTTTTCTATGCGCAACCGGTGTTTCCGTATATGTACCGTCTTTATTTTTCACACGGTTGTATTTTTCTATGTAATATTCACCGCCGGCTTCTACATCCATATTTGAATAATCCACATTCACGACAAATGAATTGTTTCCTTTTATTTTTCTGTTATACAGGCGCTGCTGTGCCGGAGTCATGGAAGCTGTGTTTACATCCTGCTCTTTATCTATATAAGAAAAATTTTCAGCTTCATCTATAATATCTGCATTTACAGTGCCAAACAACCTGTTATCCAGTTCTTTTTTTATTGACCCGTCTTTTATTTTCTCCGTTAACTTCTGTAACTCATTATTATCAATAATTCCGTTACCTTTTGTTTGTTCAATTGTGTTGTCTGCAATATTCAAGAGCTTATTCATCAAATCAAGTTCATTTTGCTGAACAATCCCATCTCCATTATCCACAGCCTGCCACACCGAATTAAACAGCTTGTTATCATGCTGCTTTGATAAGTTTTCCCAGCTGTCTTTTATTTTAATATCAATTTTATTTAATTTTGAATTGTCGTTATTGTGGAGGGAAAAATCCATAACTAAAAGCCTCTATGTTTTTATAAAGGATTTTTCAAAAAAATTTTTTCGACAGTTTTTTAATTTGTTACATTAATTTACACTGGTAAAAAGAAAAAACACCACGACAAACACTTAATGCACAAACTACCCCGTCAGGTAATATCTTCTGGTGGATTTTTGCATTATAAATTGTAAAAAATACTTAACAAATTGACAAAAAAACACCGTTTGGTGCTTTATATGTTACAATAAGCATAAAAAAATAGGGGTAATGAATAGAATATAAAATAGGAGTAAAATGCATGAGGATTACACCGGTAAATCTCAACACGCACAGCTGCAGCCAGAATGTTTCCGTGCAAAAAACGAAAAACAATAATAAGCAAAATGTAACCACAAACTATCAGACAAAACAAAATTCAGCGCCATCATTCGGTTCATCAATGATAGAAGACATGTATTACTATTTTATACGGACGCTGAATAACCGGAGAGAAGAACAAAGAAAAGCACAAATCCGCATGATAGACCAAAAAATACAGGATGACACAGCTATTCTTGCCAAACGGCTCGGCATTCCACAAAAAGAGGCTGCCGAAAAATATAACGAATACATCATGATAGGGGGACTTAGACCAAGAGGAAGCGGACATGAACTGGGACTTAATAAAATCATGGGATATTCGCAAGAAAAACTTGATCTTATAAAAGACGGAATTACACCTGTTGTTATGCAGGTAAAAGCACATAAAAAAGGGGAAGAACTTCCGCCGGATATTATTGTGCCAAATGGAATACTGTTATATGGTCCAACAGGTACCGGAAAAAGTTATATGGCAGATGCACTTCTCGAACATTTCAGTAAAAAAGATAAATTGATAGAAACAAAAGTAATCAACGTACCATGGCAGTTCGGAGATACTGATGAAAATGTTGATTTAATATGCTATCCGTTTGAAGAAGCTAAAAAGCACCACAAAGAAAACGGCACACACACTATTATACTTTTAAACAACATTGATGAAATGTTTTCAACGCCTAACATGGAATTGCTTCAGGGTGAATTTGAATACCAGACAAGAGATGCCGCAAAAAATGGTGTAACATGGATTTCTACAACAAATAATGTACAGGCATTCCCCCGCTGGATGTTTAATCCACTCCGCTACGGTATAGATATTCATATTGATAGAGTTGCATCCGATATAGAAAAATCAGCAACACTAAGCTACTTTATTGCAGCACAGGACAGAAAAGATTTAACTAATCATGATTTAATTCTGGACAGACTGAAAAAACAAGGCATAAATTTCTATCCTCCTGAAATAAAAAAAATTATGGATATTGTTGATAAAAAGTTATCGAAACTGGATCACGGAAACTATGAACGCGGATACTACAGAGCACCTGTTAAAAATGAAGATATTTTTGAAGCTATAAATACACTTCAAAATAAAGAGAAATATAAGTTTTACACCCCTGAAAACAATACAATAAATATTGATAAAATAGATAATTCAAAAGATGAGATTTATATAGCAAGAAAAAGGGGATATTATGATAAAGATTAATAATTATACGGTTTC
>JADIND010000073.1 GCA_017694215.1 Candidatus Scatousia excrementipullorum
ATGGCGCGGGACGGAATCGAACCGCCGACACAAGGAGCTTCAATCCTTTGCTCTACCAACTGAGCTACCGAGCCATCTTACGGTCCATGTGGGATTTGAACCCACGATCTCCTCCGTGACAGGGAGGCGAGATAAACCACTGCTCCAATGGACCAAATTGCGGGAGCTGGATTTGAACCAACGACCTTCGGGTTATGAGCCCGACGAGCTACCAGACTGCTCCATCCCGCGTTAAATTCTCTTACACCCCATTATTAAACGCTAAAAAACAAAAATCAAGCCCTCTGTTTTTTAAAACACAACAACCCTGTTAAACTGTATATAAACCGAAATCAAATTTATATTATTATTTTTAACATCTTGTCAATTATTACAAGCTTTGCTCTGTCGGATTTTATTGTTTCCAAGTTTTTAATAATATTTTTATATAATTCTTCTTCGGACTTTATTCCGCCAAAAGAAAAAAGTTCATCAGGTTCCAGTTCAAGTTTTAAAAGAATTTTTTCCAGTGTTTCAGCCGTCAAAAAACCATTCCCCGTTTCAATAATGCTTAATGCATTCGTAGAAAGTCCCAGCATCTCTGCAAATTGGATTTGAGAGTAGCCTTTTTCTTTCCGTATCCGGCTGATTTTTGCACCCAATAACTTTTTAATATCAGTCATATCTTACCTTTTTATTATGTTAAATTGCATAACAAATTAAAAGAACCAAATTTAACTATTTACAAACACAGTTTAATTGTGTATAATTTCTATATTATTTACTTTCATTTATATGTTTAATTTGAGGAGAAAAGATGAAAAGCTATACCTGTTCAGAAATTTCAAACTTACAAACAAAAAATGCATTTACTCTTGCAGAGGTACTCATCACACTGGGAATAATAGGAATTGTGGCAGCAATGACATTACCATCACTTTTGCATCAGAAAAACACAAAACAACTTGAAGTCGCATTGATTAAAAATTACAGTATAATTCAACAAGTTCTACAAAGGATGGAACTTGACAGAGGGGAAACACCAAAATCATCTAATTTTGAATATTTAGAATTTGCACCTGAATTTTTAAAATATTTTAACTATGTAAATAAATGCAGCGAAGGAAACGAAAACTGTGCAAGTAAAACTGAAGACGAAAATGATCCGACAATTACAACTCTTATAAAAGAATATAAAACTTATAATAAATCCCGAAATGTCAGTACTACATACTTTGATGACGGAAAATTTAATACTTTAAACGAATTCTATATGATAGAAAACCAGAATCCCAATCTGCTTATTATAACAGTTGATATAAACGGTATCTTAAAAAGACCTAATTTATGGGGGCATGATTTATTCAGCTTTCAACTTTTACAGAATGGGAAATTAGTACCGGCCGGCACACCCGGAACTAACTTTGCAAACAAAAATACATACTGTTCAGCAACCTCAACAAATGCATTAAATGGGTTAGGCTGTACATATTATGCATTAACCGATAAAAACTACTGGAAAAATCTGCCATAAAATAGGGTTAGATATCAGCAAATTTATTTTTTTATAGCCCCCCAGGCCTTTATTGTGCCGCGTTGATATTTTATCAGGTAATAATCACCGTCCTTATCATATTCTATTGTGGCCTCTTTATAGATAAAATCTTCGACAGGCGGCATTCCGACTTTTGCACGTTTTTCATTTGTTTCTTTTTTTTCTCTAGCCTCTTTTTTAAGCTGCTTTTTATATTTTTTATCGTTCAGCCTTGCAGGTTCATTGGCATCAATTTCCACTTTAAAAACAGGAATAATTGCGACGGGATGTTTGCTTTGAATAAGTAGTAAAAAATCTTTATCATCATTCAATGCAAGTTCGTAGTATCCCGGCGGGATAAAATTTTTGTCATCATCATAAAGAGGCTCTACAATAATCAGCGTTGGATAATCAGCCTCGGGTAATGAATAGCGGTAGATAGCACCCTGCCCCAGAGTAATTCCGGAAACTTCCTGCGGCTGCTGCGGATATGGACGTGTTGTATTATGATTCATAATAGTATCAACATAAACGCCTTCCAGCATAAAACTAAATCTCCTCTAATAATTTTTTAACGATTTTTTGAATTTCGTCAAAAGTTTTCCCGAGAGCTCTTTCATGACCGACAAAAATTAAAGATATAAAGTCCTGAGAATTGCCGAGTGAATTATCTTTTTGTAGAAGTCTATAGCTTTCTCTCATAAGACGTTTAAGCCTGTTTCTTTTAACAGACCTTTTGCTAACTTTTTTACTAACGACAAACCCGACTCTGGTCGGATAATCTTCTTTTTTCTTCTTTCCGATAAAAAGGGTTAAACCGCCGGAGTGACGGGAATTTTTTATTCTATAAGTCGCAGTAAAGGCTGCCTTATTTTTTAATCTAAATTGTTTTTTTAACATAATATCCTACAAGAACACAGCACGCCAAACTAATTTCGACCTGCTGTGTTATAATTATTTTTTAATTTGAGTATAACTCAAACTTACGCACGTTTTTTAGCTGTAATAGCTAATCTGTGACGCCCTTTAGCACGGCGTCTATTGATAACTTCTCTGCCGCCAGGAGTTGCCATTCTTGCCCTAAAGCCGCTTACGTGCTGTCTTTTAATCTTAGTTCCTTCTAGTGTACGTCTCATTTTCTTTATTCCTTATTAATTTTATTTGTCGTATAATTCTAATGTTAAATAAAAAAAAAGAATTAGTCAACACAAAAAGAGGAGCAGGTTACGGAATATGAACAAAAAAATAGGATTTATCGGATGCGGCAAAATGGCAAGTGCTATTATAAAAGGGATAAAGGCATCTTCATGCGGTGAAAAATTTGAGATAAAAGGAGCAGAAGTTAACTGTGAGATAGCCGAACTTGCACAAAACAAACTGGGAATATCTGTATTAACGGATAACAGAATGCTTGTAATAGACAGCGACGTGATATTTATTGCGACAAAACCTAATTATGTTGCACAGGTTCTGGAAGAAATCAAAGATGAACTGACTGACGAAAAACTTATCGTATCAATCGCGGCAGGGGTAAGTACAGAAAAAATTCAAAAAATTATCGGTACGAAAAGGGTTATACGTGTAATGCCAAATACACCGGCACTTGTTCAGGAAGGAATGAGCGGAGTATGCAAAGGGGAATTTGCGACAGAAGAAGACGCTCAATTTGTAATAAATCTTTTATCCGGTATTGGGAAAGTTATAGAAGTAGAAGAGTCTCAAATTGATATAGTAACTGCAATTTCGGGTTCCGGACCGGCGTTTTTCTATCAGGTAATTGAGGATATGGCAAGAGCCGGAGAAAAACTCGGACTGGATTATGAAAAATCGCTCCTGCTTGCAACACAAACGGCTGCAGGGTCTGCGAAAATGGTAATGAACAGGGGAGAATTAAGCGTTCAAACATTGATTGATAATGTTGCCACAAAAGGAGGATGTACTTTTGTCGGAATTCAGACAATGAAAGAAGAAAATTCCGCAAAACTTTTTAGCGATGTAATCGAAAAAACCGCACGAAAAGCTAATGAATTAGGCAAATAAAAGGAGGCTAAGCCCTCCTTTTTTATTTATATTACCATTCAAATTCACCGTTTGCATCATAGTCTTTATAAACAAAAGGATTTTTCTTGCCCATTAAAATATTATGCAGACTTTCAGTTCCCCAGGCACTCCAGGTTACATCACCTATTTTATTTCTGTAAACATCTACAACATAAGCATCACGCCCGAATTGATTAGGATTTTTATTACCGTTTACATCAAACCATATAGTACCGCACACAGCTCTTGTTCTTGTCCATGTTTTAATACTTCCGTCAGGATTTTTGGCAACACTTCCATCAGAATTAAATGAAGTTCCGGTTTCTACGACTTCATCACAAGAATTTCCCTTATTATCCATAGCAATAATGCTTCCATCATTCAATACAATTCTCGGATATCCAGTCATATTAGTAATTTGAGCTCCACTGTTTCCGCTTTGCATTAGTGATGCATATTTTATTGTATAACTTAAATTTTTACAGCCTTCAGCATTTGCACCAGCCTCACAATGATTGATATTTCTACAAAATATCTCAATATGATTGAGAACAGAAAAGCTAATCCTACTATAGTCATCGTTATCAAAATATGTCTTGCTTTAGGTATAGAATTAAATACAATATACCCCAATGAGAATCTGTAAATAATTCTTCATAATAAATACGGGGTATAACAAAAAAACTTTTTTCGATATATTATTATAAATAATGTAACATACAATGGGGTCTCTTTATGAAAGTAAATGCAATAACATTCACGGAAGCAAATACGAATCAAATACAGAACCGGAATAAAACGGATAAAAAAAGATTTTTTTCAAATCCTTCAACCGGTGATGTAATCTATGCCGGCTTATCTGCTGCGGCAATACTCGGATTAACTGCAGTTGTTGTAGCAAAACAGGGAAAAATTGAAACTTTAAGAAAAGTTATTAAAGATGATGCTGCAATTTCGTTACGTAAAACGATATCAAATTCAGGAGAAGGAGTCGAAAAACTTCTTCCGTACAAAACAGAAAAGTTAACTGAGAATAAATTGTATAAAGCTTTCAAAGAAACTGGAAACACCTTTATCAATTTTCTAAAAAACACAAAAGAAAATGCACAAAACATCAAAAACTTTTTATTCTCCGTAACAGCCGATGAAAAAGCCGGACAGGATTTCGTGAAAGAAATGCTGCAAAATCCAAGGGAAAATGTGGAAAAACTTAGAGTATTAACAAACAAAATCGGCGGAGAAAATAACCTTCTTGAATGGCTTCAGGCACCGAACGGATACAACGATGCTTACGGAAAATATATCAAAAATCTGATTGGAAATCCTGCAAGGAAAATGGAGGATTTACTTTCCATTTCTCCAAACTGGTTTTTGAAAGAATTTCAAGACATTGCAAAATCATATAGCTTTACTTTCGGCAAATTACCGGAAGAATTCACCGGAATAGGCGATTACAGCCACTTTGTACACTGGCTGAACAATATGAACTTTGCTGAAAAAGAAACAAAAATGCTTGAATACAGCGGAAAATTTATGCATGTGACAAGAATCAACAAAGGTTTGTCCGGGAAAGCTCCGTATATTATTGAATTTAATAAAGGAAAGCCGAATGAAAAGGCATTTGTTTTAAAGGCACAACAGAGCTGGGGCTGCGACACGCCTTACGCAAAAGAAAACCTCTGCTACAAATCAGATTCCGCATTTATGAATGCACAAATGGATTACTATTTAACACTTCATAATTGTGAAAATTCTCCGCGTTTTTATTTCTACGATTACAATTCAAATTCCGGATTATATGAATTCCAAACAGGGAAAGAAGTTCATGGAATTGAAAATATTCTTGATGCAAACAAACGCCTTAAAGATATGAACAGTCTCGGAATTTACTATAACGATGCATGCAGTTGTAATTTCATTGAAAAAGACGGAATTTTAAAAGTTATAGATATCGGAGATTCAAGCTTTATCGACCCGCTGAGACCGGGAGCAAAAGGATATAATATGCAAACCCCTAACTGGTGCGGGGTAGGATTGCCGAACCTAAGTATGATGCTAAAAGATTAAACTATAATCTGAGAATCTGCAAGAAATTCCATTATATTCATAATTTTTGGAGATTTTTTACCGGAAAACAGAAATCCCTGTTTAATTCCTAAAATGCATGCCGGACAGGTTGTAAGCACAATGTCAGCATTCGTTTTTGCGATATTATTTGCTTTTTTTACTGAAATATTTTTTGAAATCTTATGATTTTTGATTGCAAATTCACCTGCAAACCCGCAGCATTCATCATAATCTTCCGCTTCAATATATTCAACATTTTCACACTTTTGAAGAAGAGGTTTCAAAAAATCATCATTTTCGAGATGACACGGCTTGTGGAATGTAACTTTAACAGGCTTTTTAAATTTAAATTTAATGTTCTGTCCTGCAAGAAACTCCGCAGCATTAACAAAAGAAAACCCTCCGTCGCTGCGTGCCACAGCCCTTTCAAAGGAGGCCTTTTTATCCTCTGTTGTAAGGGGGGCATGTGTTGAATTAAAATACCCTTTCAGCGTACTTTCACAACTAGCACAATCCGTCAGAATATAATCAAAATCACTATCCACAAGTGCTAAATTATATTTTTTAACCTCCTCAAACCGTTCCATATTTCCGCTTGATAAAAACGGGAGTCCGCAGCAATCAAAATCACGTTCTATAATTTCAACATTAAGATTTGAAAAGATTTTCTTCAAAGCCCGCTCTGTTTTCGGATAAACATTATTCACACACCCTTTAAAATAGAGCAGCTTAATACAACCTTCTCCTCTGTTGCCTGAAATGGAGGCCGCAGAATTGATTCGGCGGAAAATTTTCATGAATTTCATAAAAGTTCCAAAGACCAATTTAGACTCAAAAAACTTTTCAAACTTTCCGTGGAAAGTATTCTTAGCACATTCATATTTAGCCGTATTAAAAATCTCGCAAACATCGATATTACTCGGGCAAAAATTCTTGCATTTTCCACACTTAAGACACATATCAAGGTATTTTTCAATATTTTTATTTAACTTTAAATCACCTTTCAAAACGCCGTCAAGCATAACGAATTTTCCACGGGAAACAGCACAGTCATTGCCAGTAATTTTATAGACCGGACAAACAGACTGACAAAGCCCGCATTTTGAGCACTTATTTATATCATCGGCAAAATCTTCCAGCTTTTTCATAAAAATAATTATACTACATAAAATCTAATATTATTTAATGAAATCTCCCCAATATTTTTTAGATGTATCTTCGGGACTTTCATCAAGCATTGCACAATAGGCACAAGCATAAGCATAACTATATTCATAAATTGTCATCCCCTCATTAACCTCAAATAATTTAGCTGCATTACTAAGATCACTATAAGCTTTTTTAAACTGACTCTGCAAAACTTTTGTTCTGTATCCCGCCGTTAATGACGGCAACGTCATAGCCGCAACTATACCGATTATCCCGAGAGTAATAAGAACCTCTGCCAACGTAAAAGCTTTTTTCATCTTTACCTCATTACAATATATTAAATAGTTAAATCAATAAGTTTATATTTACATGTTTTTATTTAAATGTCAATCATCTATTCAATTTATTCGTTAACATCTTAACTAATTTATATAATTTTAAATAAATTAATGGAGTAAATAATGTCAATTATAAATGAACTAAAAAAAATTCTGCTCGATGTTAATGTAAATCTTACTGAATTGGCACAAGCCTTGAGTAAAAAATTAAACAAACCTTATTCCATGCAGAACCTGTCCAACAAACTCCGCAAGGAAACAATAACCCACCGCGAAATGATAATTATTGCAGATATACTGGGTTATGATTTAAAATTTGTAAGACGTGAAGAAAAACGTTAGACTATAGCTCCATGGGAGGCATCTTGAACATTTTTTGCATATTTAGCAAGATAACCTGATTTTATTTTCGGCACAAACGGTTTTAAATTCTTTCTGCGTTCCTCAAGAACAGAATCTTCGACACAAAGCTCAATTAATCTTTTATTTATATCAATTCTGATTTTATCTCCGTTTTCGATTAGGGCTATCGTTCCGCCGTTAGCGGCTTCAGGACAAATATGCCCGACACAAATTCCGCGGGTAGCTCCTGAAAATCTTCCGTCAGTAATCAGTGCACATTTTTTCCCCAACCCTTTTCCGACAAGCAGTGACGTCGGAGCAAGCATTTCTCTCATACCCGGTCCGCCTTTCGGACCTTCGTAACGGATTACTATAACATCACCCTCTTTAATCTCATCATTCTCAAGAGCCTTCATTGCATCTTCTTCGCTGTCAAAAGTCTTTGCCAATCCCTCAAACTCATAACATTCAGGGGCAACACCCGATGTTTTTATTACACAGCCGTCTTTTGCGAGATTTCCATACAAAACAGCAAGTCCGGCCTGTGTATAGGTTGATTTTTCATAAGGCGGAATAATACTGTCATCTGCATAAGAATTTTCTGCAATTTCTTTTACAGTAAACCCTGAAACTGTTTTAGTATCAGTTAAAAATTTTTCAAGAGATTTTTCAACTGCAGGAACCCCTCCGGCATTATGAAAATCAGTCATAGTTAGCGTTGATGAAGGATTAATTTTCACAATCTGATGAATTTTCCCGCTCAATTCCTCAAAATCATTCAGAGTAATATCAATTCCGCCGGCATTCGCTACAGCCAGTAAATGTAAAAATGTATTTGTTGAGCCGCCCAAAGCTAAATCAACAGTTATTGCATTTCTAAGACTTTCTCTTGTAATAATATCAGAAGGCTTCACATCATCTTTTACAAGTTCAACAATCTGCATACCACTTTCAAAAGCAATCCTTCGTTTTTGGGACGATACAGCTGATGCTGATGAACAATATGGCATACTCATTCCCATAACTTCAGCAAGACAAGCCATAGTGTTTGCTGTGTACATTCCCTGGCAGGCTCCTGCGGACGGACAGGAGTTTTCCTCCAGTGCAAGCAGATGTTCTTCCGTAATTTCACCCTTTCTAAATCTTCCGACAGCTTCAAACGAACCTGTTACCATAGTTAATTTATTTTCGCCCCTGCACATACCGTCAAGCATAGGACCTGCTGTTACAATAATTGCAGGAATATTAAGTCTTAAAGCCCCGATAAGCATTCCCGGAGTAATTTTGTCACAGTTAGAAAGCAAAATAATCCCGTCAAGTTGATGAGCGGCAGCAACACTTTCCACACAATCTGCAATCAAGTCCCTTGATGGCAGAGAATACCTCATTCCGCTATGCCCCATAGCTATTCCGTCACAAATTGCAGGAACGCCAAAAACAAAAGCTTGACCGCCTGCACTATGAATACCTTTTTCAATTTGACGCTCCAAATCTCTCATCCCTATATGCCCCGGAACTAAATCCGAAAAAGAACTTGCAATACCGATAAACGGTACATTCATATTCTTACGGCTAACGCCTGTCGCCATTAATAAGCCCCTGTGCGGAGTTCGTGCTATACCCTTTTTAATATTATCGCTTTTCATAAAATCACCTGCCGTAACTATTATACAGCAAACTGTTTTATTATTCTGAAAATTATCTGCTTTTTATCATACGGCTGTCGTTTTATTATCTCTATAATTTCTTCTTCAAGGGATTCTTCATCTTTTAAATATTCGAAATTAAAAAAGTCCTGCGGCTTAGCATTAAACTTTTCCATTATTTTTAGAATGGTCTGCATTGACGGAAAACTTTTGCCATTTTCTATATTACTTAAAGAAGATGGTTCAATACCAATAATTTCGCTGAATGTCTCCTGAGTAATACCATTACGTTTTCGTATCTCTTTAATTTTCTGTCCGATTAATTTTCTGCTTCCATTCATAAATAACTCCTTATATTAAAGAATATATTTATGTATTAAAAAAAATAATAATGAAAACACCATAATTTATATTGACATTTGTTGAAAACATTATATAATCATAATATACACATGAAAATTTTCGAAATAATTTAGTGTTTACAACAAAATTAATAATTTATATTGTCATAGAAAAATCTCTCTTTTTTGTAAAAGAGGGATTGTTTTTATAGATACATAATTAATCAGAGCATACCCGCAGAATATTACATTCATCATCCCATTCAACAGCCCCCTTAATATCATCAATATTATGGTAATTATAAGGATTTTCTATATACTGTGGATGAAACATCCCGACAGAATGAAGGCGTTTGATAATGTCAGGCAGCAAAGTTGTACTTCCGGCAAGTGTTCCGTCTTTTGAAGCAGCTCTTTTGCCGTCATAGAAAATTTCCGAGTCCGCAAAGTCAAATGCCCAAATACCCTCACCCGAATTTCTAACGCTCGTTCCTCTCGTTGAAATTCTACCCTCTCCCAAAGGTAGAGGGTAATATGCTGTGCAAGGAAGGCAGTCGCTTACAAGAATAACCTTTTCAACAGGTTTGCATTTAAAAAACAGCCTCAAAGCATCATCCGACACATGAACCCCGTCGGCAATAATTTCGGAATATAATTCATCATTAATCAATGCAGAAAGTGCAGTTGATTTTCCACGGTGAGAAATTCCCTCCATAGCGTTAAAGGTATGAGTTGTTCCGGTGCAGCCGGTTAAATCACCCCCCACACAATGCCCCGCCTGAACTTTTATGCCTTTTTCTTTCAAATAATCTATCAAATCAACATTAAGTTCAGGAGCAAGCGTCACAATTTTTATAAAGTCATCCTCTAATAATTTGTAATTTTCAACTGTAGGGGCAAGAAAGTGTACAGGGTTATGTATCCCTTTTTTCTTTTCATTGATAAATATACCTTCAAGATGAACTCCAAGGATTTTTGCCATTCCGGTTGTCTGTTTTGCGGCAGCTTCCTTAATAACGGCAACTGCCCGCTTTATATTAGCCGCACTATCTGTCACAAGTGTCGGAAAGATACCGCCGACACCGTATTTAAGAATTTCTTTTGATAAATATAAAACATCATCAACATTTGCTGTATTAAAATTGACCCCGAAAGCACCGTGGAAATGTTGCTCAATTAATAATCTGCTTTTCATTATCTTTCTTCATCCTCTTTCACTCTCCCGCAAGGGGTGAGAGAAATATTGTATTTTTTATTAAATTACACTGCCTTCAAAGACTTTTCGTGCTTCTTCCCTGTCATCAAAATGAATTGTACGATCTTTAAGGATTTGATAGTCCTCATGTCCTTTACCTGCAATGACAACAACATCATTATTTCCGGCAATATTTTTCAATAATGCGATAGCATGACCTCTATCAGGTTCAACGGTAACCTTACCGGGATTTGTTGACTTAAGTCCTGCAATAATATCTGTTATAATCGTCTGCGGGTCTTCACTTCGCGGATTATCACTTGTAATTACGATTTTATCGGCAATTTTTTCAGCAATGGCACCCATCTTAGGCCGTTTTGTAGCATCTCTGTCACCACCGCATCCGAAAAGACAGATAAGTTTTCCGTCCTTCGGAGTAATTTCCCTTGCCGAATTCAAAACATTTTCCAATCCGTCAGGTGTATGTGCATAATCGACGATTACCAGAGGCTTTTTAACTACAACCTCAAATCTGCCTGCCACCCCTTTTACATTTTCCAGAGCTTTTAGAGCAACACTTAAATCAATTCCTATTGCAAGAGAAGCCGTAACAGCAGCCAGAACATTGTAAACGCTGAACATACCATTCATATGCAGATTAACAGGATATTCACCATCCTTTGTCACAAGCGTAAATTCTGCTCCGTTAAGCGAGAAATTTATATTTTTGGCCATTACATCAGCTGATTTTTTTACACCATAAGTAAAAGTTCGGACACCTTTCGGAACAACACTTAAAAACCTATCCGCATAGTTGTCATCAGCATTTATAACCGCAAACGGCACTTTCGAAATTTCGTCACCTTCCAATGGCATTGACTCCGCAAGCCCTTTGAACAATAAAGCCTTTGCTTCAAAATAATTATCCATTGTAATATGGTAATCAAGGTGATCCTGAGTAAGATTTGTCAAAATAGCACCGTCAAACTTACAACCGCCTACTCTGTTTTGCTCCAGAGCATGAGAACTTACTTCCATTACGACATTATCAATTTTTTCAACATCCTTAATCATTCTCAAAGTTGCCTGCAATTCAGGAGCCTGCGGCGTAGTATGTTTTGCGTCGCGGTATTCTCCGCCGGATGAAAGTTTATACCCCAGAGTTCCGATTAAGGCACATTTTTGCCCGCTCTGTTCAAATATTTTCTGTATTAAGTGAGTAACTGTTGTTTTACCGTTTGTACCGGTCACTCCGATAAGGTTTAACCCTTTTGAAGGACTTGAATAAAATCTGTCAGCGACATCTGCTATTTTATGTCTTGCAGAACATACAACAACCTGCGGAATTTTTTTATCTACATCAACTTTTCTTTCCACAAGAAGAGCCGCCGCACCTTTTTCTATTGCATTTTTAGCAAACTCATGCCCGTCAGTATATTCCCCCGGAAGACATACAAAAATATCCCCCTTCTTCGTTGTTCTTGAATTATAAGAAATACCGGTAATTTCAACATTTCGAAAATTTATTAAATCTTTATAATCTAAATGTTCAATAAGTTCATCCAATTTCATTTTTACAACTCTCCTTTAAAAATACATCATTAATTATTTGTTTTAGCAGGTACAACTTTATCAGGTTTTAAATTCATCATTCTTGCAATCTGGGCTGCAACCTCGTGGAATACAGGACCGGCAACGGTATTTCCCCAGATAGCCCCGACTTTTGCACTGTCAACCATAACATATATCAAAACCTGCGGGTCGCTTGCCGGCAGATACCCGATAGTAGAAGTGTACATATAAGGGGTATATCCGGACGAATTTTCTTTAGGTTTACGGGATGTGCCTGTTTTTGCCGCAACATTGTAGTTATCCATTTTTATGACAGAGCGGCCGTTATTGACACTTCTTGCAAGCAATCTTGTAATTACATCGGCTGTCATCTGCGAAACAACCTGCGTTCTGTGAACCTTTACGGCTTCTTCTTCAGGCGAATATTTTATAACATGTGGAGTAACCCTGACCCCGCCGTTTGCAAGAGCCTGAACAGCCGAAATCATCTGCATTGCAGTAACAGAGGTTCCGTATCCGTATGCCATTGTCGCATGGATTCCCTGATCCCAGTTATTCCAGTAAGGCAACAGTCCTGAAGACTCGCCCGGCAAATCAATACCGGTTTTAGAACCATAACCGAATTTTTTCAGCATATCATAAAACTCTTTCGGCGTCATAGTTTTAGCAACATTTATAGAACCTATATTGCTGGAGTGCTCAAAAAGATACTCCAGAGAAATTTCACCCGGGTAAGGGTGGACGTCATAATCATAGTTTTTGATTTCCCATTTTCCTATTGTAGTTTTCCCCGTATCAAGAATTTTTGAATGTTCATTAATTTTGCCAAGTTCCATAGCACTGGCCACGGTAACTATTTTGAATGTTGACCCCGGAGGGAATACATCCGTCAATGTCCAATTTTTAATTAAATCCGGAGAAGCATTTCTGAAATTATTAGGATCGTATGTCGGATAAACCGCATAAGCAAGGATTTCCCCGTTTTTAGGATTCATTACAATAACAGTTCCTCTCAATGCTTCTTTTTCATCAACCATTTTCTGCAATTCTTTTTCGCATATATGCTGAATTGCAGCATCTATAGTTAGCGTAACATCCTGACCTTTCGGATTTGTAGCCGTTGCAACGGGATCTGTCATAAAGTCATAAATAATTTTCCCTTTTTGCGTACGCTGAAATTTCACTGTATTTTCAACATGTTCAAGTTTATCTTTTTCCGTGTATTCAACACCGTTTGCGATATCAGCATCAAAATTATAATACCCCAGAACATGTGCTGCCAGAGAACCTTGAGGATACTCTCTCGTATTTTTTTTATCAAGACTTATCGCCCTTAAATGAAGTTGAGAAATTTCCTTGGCTGTATTTCTGTCAACATCTTTTTTTACGGCTATAATTTGATTCTGGCTGTTTAACTTTTTCAAAAGCTGTTCTTTTGGGATTTTTAAGATAGGAGCAAGCTGTTTTGCAATAACTTCAGGTGACGAGTCATCTTCGTCATAATCAGCACGCCTAGCAAAAACATTATAAAAAACTTTATCGGTAGCAAGCTTAATTCCGTTTCTGTCGTAAATATCACCGCGAACTGCAAAATTCTGCCCCGCACGCTGATTTCTCGCTTTAACTCTATATTTTTTTATATCAATTACCTGTATAAAAAATAAATATATAATTAAAGCGACGGCAAAAAGAATAAATAAAATATAAAGCCAGCTCAATATTCTGTCAAAGCTTTTCAATCTTTTATCGGCTGCCTTCTCCTTACGTCTTTCTCTCACCTTTTTTCTCCCTGTAAATAAAATTTTATCACAAGGAATTATGCACATATACAAATATTAACTAATCTTAACGCATATTTAAATCCCAAAATGTTAATATCGGCTTTAAAATTGTTACAAATATTTGAAGTTTTCTATCTTTATGCTACCATTGTAAATAAAACAGATGATTATTATTATAATAAGGGGAAAAATATGATTTCAGTAAACGATTTCAAAACAGGTTTAACTTTAGAATTAGACAACGGCTTGTGGTCAGTTGTTGAATTCTTACACGTTAAACCGGGTAAAGGTGCTGCGTTTGTAAGATCAAAACTAAAAAACGTAGAAACAGGGCAGGTTGTTGAAAAAACATTCCGTGCCGGTGAAAAAGTTGCAAAAGCAACTCTTGACAGACGTGAAATGCAATACCTTTACAAAGAAGGATCCGATTATGTTATGATGGACAATGAAACTTATGAACAGTTACAGGTTCCTGAAGACCATATCGGTGACGGTAAAAAATATTTAAAAGAAAACATGGTTGTCCAGATACTTCTGCATGACGGAAGAATTATCGGGGTCGATATTCCTGCTCACGTTGAACTTGAAGTTGTCGACACTCCTCCTGCAGAAAAGGGCAACACTGCTCAGGGCGGTTCAAAACCTGCAACTCTTGAAACCGGTGCAGTCGTTAATGTTCCGTTCTTTATCTCTAACGGGGATAAAATTCGTGTCGATACAAGATCTAATGAATACCTCGACAGAGTGTAGTTTTATAATGTATGCAGTATTTGAAGGGTAAGCAGTTACCCTTCATCTACTCTATATACGAAAAAGAAAGGCAATATAAATGAAATTTGATATAGAATACGTTGAAAAATTAGCTAAAGTTCTGGCGGATAATTCGTTAACCGAAATATCGCTTGAAGACGGCGAACAGGCTATTACACTGAGAAAAGAAGTTATGGCTCTTGCAGCAGCCCCTGTGCCTGCCGCAGCTCCGCAAACAACAGCAGCTCCGGCATCAGCCGAACAACCTGCTGCATCTGCAGAACCTGCTAAAAAAGGCAAACCTATTACATCTCCGATGGTCGGAACATTCTATTCCGCTCCGTCGCCGGATGCAAAACCTTTTGTTGAAGTAGGTCAGACTATTTCTCAGGGTGATGTTGTTTGTATCGTTGAAGCTATGAAATTAATGAATGAAATTGAAGCCGAATGTTCCGGTAAAATCGTTGAAATTTGTGTTAAAGACGGTCAGCCTGTCGAATTCGGTCAGGTTTTAATGTATGTAGAATAAAGTGAAAGGTGAAGCTCTATGCTTCACTTTTTCACCTTTTCTCAAGAAGTATGAATTTTGACAAGGGATAGAGGAAAATGTTTAAAAAAGTATTAATAGCAAACCGTGGCGAAATTGCAGTCAGAATTATAAGAGCCTGCAGAGAAATCGGAATTCCTACAGTAGCAATTTATTCTCAGGCTGATGCTAATTCACTCCACGTAAGACTCGCAACAGAAGCTTATTGTATTGGACCCGCTCAAAGTGCCAAAAGTTATTTGAGTATTCCTGCAATAATTTCGGCAGCTCTGGTTTCAGGTGCAGATGCAATCCATCCGGGCTATGGTTTTATGTCGGAAAGAGCTGATTTTGCAGAAATTTGTGCAAAACACGGCATAAAATTTATTGGTCCTACGGCTGAAGCTATGAAAAAAATGGGCGACAAAGCTACTGCCCGTAAAACTATGATTGAAAATAACGTTCCGGTTACTCCCGGAACCGGAATTTTAAAAACACCGGAAGAAGTCAAAGAGTTTGCAAGAAAAGCAGGTTATCCTATTATTCTTAAAGCAACAGCCGGCGGCGGCGGCAAAGGGATGAGAATAGTTAGAAACGATGATGA
>JADIND010000074.1 GCA_017694215.1 Candidatus Scatousia excrementipullorum
GTCCCAATACAGCCACATTTATTATTCTATCTGATAAACCGTAATTGTCAATAATTTATTCCATTTCTTTAAAAAAATCATTAATATTTTTCAAAATTTATTGTCATAAAAAAACAAGTAAACACGTCAGGTACAATAAGATATTATTTGAGTGACGGCAGTGCTTTTCAGTTTGGAAACGACGATATGGTGAACTCTTCCCGTGGAGTTGTATTTTTTGTAGGTAATCCTGAAAAGTGTCCGCAATCAGGATACGGTCAATGCAAATTTTATTTCTTGTATATGCCGGTTGACACAAAAGACCCCGTTTGGAAATATCATTACAACCGAGGCTTGGAGCCTTTTAAGTATTCCTGGGACGGCCGTACTGAAACTGCTGTCAGAAATTGTAAAAACGGTACTTATGACGGAAAGTGGTGTACACTTGTTATACAGCTAAACGGCTGGAAAATTCCGGATGATTATCCGTATAAAGTCAGTTATTAGTATATAAACGGACTTTTTTCATCGGCTCTGATTGTTTCCACATCAGCTAAAAGTTTTTCAAAAACTTGCAGGACAAGGATTTCGCTTTCAAAGTGGCCGATATCAAAAATGACCATAGGACTTTCGAGTGCAGTATGGAATTTTACATCTCCGGTTACATGTGCATCAGCTCCGTTTGAAAGGGCTTCTTCAATAAATTCAGAGCCGCTTCCCGCACAGAAGGCGATTTTATTTAATGTTTTTACTTTTTTATTATTCACATACCGCAGATTTGGCGAGATTTTCAAAAGGAGTTTCTTTAATTCTTCTAGCGTCAAAGTTTTCTCGACATAACGTAAAAAGTCTCCGGTTTGTGATACATCAAGCCCCAGAGTTTTTATTAAAGTATCTGTTGTACCACCGTTTGTGCGGTCAAGGTTTGTGTGGGCACAATAAATGTCAATGCACGGCTGCAGAGATTCAGAAAAGAGTTCGGAGTGACAATTTATTGAAAAAAGCGGATGATGCGAAATTATCATCTCGCAATTTTGAGCTTTTGCCTGTCTTATTATATCTTCCGTGACAGTAAGACAGAGCATAATTTTATGAATTTCCTTCTTGTTTGTTTCTGCAATCCAGCCGGAACAATCCCAATCTTCTGCCAGCTCAGGCGGTGCAAACTCTTCAAGTCTTTTAACTATTTCGTATTTATTCATTAATTTCCTTCAAAATTTCTCTTGCAATTTCGTTTTTTGATGCCCGTTCAAGCTTTTTTATTCCGCCGGTTTTATCCAGAATAGTGACTTCGTTGTAGTCACTTGAAAATCCGATATCTTTTCTTGAGATATCGTTTGCAATTAAGAAATCACAGCCTTTTTTTTGAATTTTTTCCCTGGCATTCTCCAGCAGATTTTCGCTCTCGGCACAGAAACCGACGATTATTCTGTCAGGCTGAACTTGTTTCAGCATCTCTTCTTTTTTTCTTTCACATAAACTTTTTAGGATGTCGGGATTTTTTACAAGTGTAAGAGTTATTTCGCTGTCTGAAGTCTTTTTCATTTTCTGTTCAGATTTATTTTTAACCCTGTAGTCTGCAACAGCTGCCGCCATAATAATACAATCTGCAGTTTCAAATTCTTCATTAACTGCATTTTGCATATCCTGTGCGGATTTTACTTTAATGATTTTATAAGGGCGGTTTACTTCAACAGTTGAGATGAGTACAACGTCATTTCCTTGAAAAAATGCTTCATCTGCAAGAGCAATACCCATTTTCCCAGAGGAATAGTTTGAAATATATCTGACAGGATCAATATCTTCTACTGTACCGCCTGCAGTTATTACATATTTTTTTTTAGAACCAGTGTTATTCAGAATTGCAGCTGCTTCGTCGAAAATTTTTTCTAAAGAGCAAAGACGCCCCTTCCCTTCATAACCGCAGGCCAAAAATCCGCTTTCAGGTTCAAGAATTTTATATCCTAAACTTGCTAATTTTTTTAAATTTTCCTGAATTACAGGATTGTTCAACATATTACTGTTCATTGCAGGTGCAATAATTACGGGTTTTTTAAACGCACAGACAACGGATGTCAAAAGGTTATCGCAAATTCCCGTTGCTATTTTGGAGATTGTATTTGCGGTTGCAGGAGCTATTATCATAATATCGGCTTCATCAGCATATGAAATGTGTTCCGGTTTGAAATCTGCAACATCAAATTCCTGAATCCCGACTTCATTTTGACTCAGGTTTTGAAGGGTTAATTTAGTTACAAAATTCAACGCATTAGGTGTACAGATTACTCTTACATTTGCATTTTGGCGTTTAAACATTCTTATAAGTTCACAGATTTTGTATGCTGCTATTCCGCCGGATATGCCGATTAAAATATTTTTACCGCTTAGCATTTTTCCTGTTCTCCGCTGATAATTTTTTCCAGTCCTGATATTGCTGTTTGCAAATCATCGTTCACAACTTTATAATCAAAATTTTCAGCACGTTCAAGTTCAATTTTTACTTCATTCAATCTTTTTTGAATTGTAGCTTCATCTTCGGTATGACGGCCTCTTAAACGTTTTTCGAGAGTTTCTAATGAAGGCGGGCAGATGAAAATTAATACGGCTTCCGGCATTTGTTTTTTTACCTGTAATGCACCCTGAGTATCGATTTCAAGAATGATGTCTTTGCCTTCTTCCAGACACTGCTGAATATACTTCTTTTTAGTTCCATAGCGGTTTCCTGCAAATTCAGCCCATTCAAGAAATTTATTATTATCAATGCAGTCTTGAAATTCTTCAGGAGTGAGGAAAAAATAATTTACTCCGTCAACTTCTCCGCTGCGGGGTTTTCTTGTCGTGCAGGAAATAGACAGCATAAAATCCGGATGTTTTTCAAGAAATCCTTTCAAAACAGTGCCTTTACCAACTCCTGACGAACCGGATATTACAAATAATTTTTTTGTGCCGGAATTTTTGTTCATATTATAATTATACAATGAACATGCCATATGAAAAATTTCTTCATAAGTTTATGAAGAAAATTAATACCTTTAACTCGGTTAAAGAAGTATGCAATGAAATTTCGGTTGAGTTATTAAAATATACAAAAGCTTATGCCTGCTGGGTATATCTTCCTTGCAGTGAAAATAATTCCGTATCGGTAAAGAAAATTTACTATCAGCAGCAGGAAAATGTGCCAAAGAATGTAAAAGAACTTATTGATAATATATTCCAGCTGGGGGAAGATTTGTTTTCCAATAATTATGAAACCGAAGATACACTTGATTATTTTTATAAATTATCAAAAGAGCGTGTAATAATAGAACCTGTTATTATAAAAGATTCACTGTACGGTTATTTTGCTGTTGTCGGAAAGCGAAATGATTTTAATTATAAGAATAAAAATCTGGCAGAAATGATTGTTGAGGTTTTTAATTCAAGGCTTGAGATAATAACTCTTAATGAAGAACTTAAAAAGCAAGATAAAGAAAAAATCCAGTTTCTGGCAAGCATTTCACATGAATATAAAACTCCTCTTAATTCAAT
>JADIND010000075.1 GCA_017694215.1 Candidatus Scatousia excrementipullorum
GGCGTGCAATATCAGCTTCTGCACTAATAGAATTTAAGAAATCTAAATGTTTCTGGTTTTCTAATTTAGTTTTAGAACTGTACAATTTTCTTAAATCACCAATTTCGTCATTTTTCTTAAAAACTTTTTTAATTTTTGCTAAACCATTGGTTAGAACATCCATAATATTTTTGCGGTAAACAACACCGGCTGTAACTACTGCAGCTGTTCCAACTACTGCCGCTGCAATTTTTAAGTTACGGTTTTTGTTTGATTTTCCTTCGGCATTATCTGTTTGCGGATTTCTTCTGCCAAAATTTACTGCCGGATTAATTGCTAAATTGTTCATATTTTACACCTCAATTTTTACATATTTGTTTATAATATAAACCGTAAAAATAAATAATTGCTATTTTTTTTCTAATTGTTAACAAATATTTACATTTTTGCAATATAATAATATAGACTGCATTTTTGAAGCCGGCAGAGTTAATTTTTCAGATATAAAACGGCACTGTGGCGGTTTGTGGTGGCATTTTCTTTTCTGTAAGAGAAGAATAAATCGTTGTTACAACATGTGCAATACGGGCAAATATCAATGTTTTCTATGCCTGTTTCAAAAAGCTGGCGGGCATTTATACCTTTTAAATCCACATAAATACCACCGTCTTTTGCCTGTGATAAACCGGAAAAATCCTTTACGGAAGCTGTGAGTTTTTCAAGAACTTCCTGTCCGACGTTGTAACAGCACAGGGAAATTGCAGGGCCTATAACGGCTTTTATATTTTTTATGTTTGAACCTGCAAAGAGCATTCTCTCAACGGTTTTAACGCCGATACGTCCGGCGGTTCCCCTCCATCCGGCATGGGAAACAGCTCCGATATTCAGTTTTTCATCGTAGAAAATCAGAGGTGTACAGTCTGCAAAATTCAGAAAGACAGCCTGTCGGGTATTTGTGAGAACAAGCCCGTCCGTGTCCGGATAATCCGTTTTATTTCTGTTGCAAATTTCTACATTATTTGTGTGGGTTTGTTTCGGGGAAATAAGATTTTCTTCACTGATACCCAGATATTTGCATATCAGAGATTTATTTTCTTTTACTTTTGAAAGATTTTCTGGTTCTTTGGTTTTTATAATTGTTTCACGGGTAGTGAAAAAGTGATTGACCTTAATAAGGTCACTTTTCATAATCTTTTTGCCGTCAATAAAATCAAAATAAAACATTGCATTAATATTATATCAAAGATTTATTTAATCATCCATAACCCGTGCCGGATACGTTGTGCCACTTTTTAAACACTCAAATCAATAAAATGTTCCTGTTCTCCGGCAGATGTAATCTTCAACAGATTTCTGTTTTCCGTATCAAACTGAAATATGTTTGCAGACGAGAAAAACGGCGGACGATTTTTACTTTTATACAGCATAATTTGTTCTTCAAAATTTTTATTAAATATATTGCCGATAACAGTTCGGATTTTTTCGAAAATATTGTTTACGCATGGTTTTAAAATGCCTTCATCCTCATAGGCAGGAACATTATAAAAAATTTTTGCTTTTTTATCTGTATCTATAATGTTTAAATGTTTTTGAATTTCACTTCCGACTGAGGCAGACTGCCTGTCTGTGCTGTAGGGGAGAAAATGCGAAAGCACAACAACCGGATTGTTTTCTTTATCTTTCATGACAACACCAACGGAATTACAGCTGGCAAGGGCATCAGTGTATATTGTATGAATCCCGCCGGGCAGAATTCTTGCGGTTTTGCTCTCCAGCATGTTTACATGAACCACTCTGCCGTCACCGCCGGAAATTTGCCGTGACAATACCATTTCGGGCATTGATTTTATATATTCGGTGTTTAGTTTTGACGATGATGAGCGAACAGGCAAAACTTTTCTTGTTAAATTTTGAATCGACATAATTTTTTGACCTTCACATATTTTATTTCTTATAAAACATATAAATATAAAAAATTGCCATTAAAATCTAAAACTATTTTCATTATGCTATAATAGTTTTATGAAAACATTAGCACAATTTGTACAGAAACGACGCGATGAGCTGGGTTTATCACCAAAAGGACTGGCTGCACGGTGCAATCTGGATGTGAATTTGATTGAAGAAATTGAAGCCGGCAGAGAGTTGTTTTTGCCGACAACAATAAGACAGAATCTCGCAAAAGGGTTAAAATGCAATCCCGCGGAAATAAAAGTGCTCGAAAAAGATTTTAACGGAGAGCTTGTGTCGCCTGAAATTATCGAAAGCCTTAAAGAGCTTATTCTAAACGGTGCCGGCGGATTAAAATGTCCGCAGTGCGGTGCTGCATTAGTTACAAAAGTCGCAAGAATGTATGATCTGGAGGACAATCTTGTTTTGCATCCGAAAGCTCATTGTTCAAAATGTTTTTTCCAGATACATTAATCATAAATTTTACATAAAGGAAAGCCCCCTGTAAGCACCGAGGGGGCATATTTTCTAATATACACTACTAACCACATCATCTTCTTACTTTCACTTTGAGGAATCACTAAAATAAAACTTATTAAATTTTTTCATAACCAATTTAACCATTTTCAAATCCTTTTTATGAAAATTTTCCCTTAACCTGTTTCAAATTCAATTTTGTTGGTAAAACGATTTACGCAACCGCCCGCAAAGTCGGATTGTCCGTAAGTTTTGCGTGAATATCATCCATCATGCGGTAAATCAATCCGTCATTCCGCCACCATTTACCGAGTTCAGCTTCGATAACAGCCTGTTCTGCCGATATATCGATGCCTTTTTCTTTTGCTCTGGCGATAAATGCATTCAGGATGTGCATTGTATATTCTTTTCTTGTCTTACCCGAGAATATGTCATCGTAGATTGTTTCCATTAACGAGTCATCTCCGGTTTTTTCGTTATATCTGTTGATTGCCCATGTGTCGAATACCTCGACAACATTATCTTTATTAATGCTGTTAATTGCTGATTGGAGCAACTCTTCTTTCGTACCCGGTCCTTCAACCGCTATATAAATATTTTTTGTAATTTCACGTGACTGCAGAACTGCCTGTTCTTTTACATCTGCCGGAGTCGGTTCTGTCGGCTCGGTCGGAGATGTTGTGTCAGTCGGTGTGGTTGGTGTGGTTGCAGCTGTTGGTGCAGTCGGAGTTGTTGCACTTGTAGGCGTTGTCGCATCTGTCGGCGTAGTCGGCGTGGTTGCGTCGGTCGGTGCGGTTGCATCCGTTGGTGCAGGCGTCAAAGATTCTTTTATTTCTTTAATTGTATCTTCGATTGCCGCAAGTTCGCCTCTATATGCTTCCATACGCTCTTTAATCTCTGTTATTGAGAGTCCTTCTTCGTTTTTGGCAAGTTTATCCAATTTTTGTTCCAGAGCCTCAAGCTGTTTTTTTGCATTTTCAAGCTGTTGTTTTTTATCAGCAGGAAGGTTTTCATCTTTTAAAAGTGTTTCGATTTGACCTTTTAAAGTTGCAATGGTATTCCCTGCAGAAGTAAACGAGGCTTGCAGCATACTTACTTGAATGGCTTCCATTGTTGAATTATATGCATTTTGATAAGCATTTTGCAATGTTTGCGGATCTATAGTTTGATAAGCAGGATTTGAGCTACTGCTGAAAATATACGGGTTAGACATCATCGAATAATTGTAATAAGACCAGAATGACGGATTCATACAATTTTGAGCCATAAAAGCAATCTGCGGCGGTATAGACATATTCATGACATTGAACTGCATCTGATTTCCGTATGCAGATGTCCATGAATACGGACTTAACGCCCAGAATGCCGGAAAACTGACTCCGTTTGTAACTCCATCATAGATACCAGTCATTTCTTTAATCCCCTTGTGATTTCCCCTGTACTTATATAAAAACTTTCTTTTCGCAAAAATTGCATGAAATAAAAAAGGTTCTTAATAATTCGTAATATAATTCGTTAATAATTCAACAAGTTTTTCTCTTGATAATTCGGGGTTAATAAGTCTGACACAGGTGACAGAAGACTCATTTATCGGTTCTTTGAAGATCTTTTCAAGCAAATCTCTGTTAAAATCGTACAGAATTGAACCGTGTTGGAGGATGTAGCCGTTTTTGCGGCACTGGGCGGAGCCGATTAATTTTTTCCCGCGGTAACACAAATCTGCACCGGTTGAAATCAGCATACAGTAGTCGTGTTTTGTGTTAACTGGCTTTGTTGTACCAAAATCCAGAGCTATACCTATTGAGGCAAACATATTTATAAGAAATTGGGAGATTTCCATGTAAGATTTTGTAACATTTTCGCCGTTTGTCAGGTAAGATACAGGAAAAACACAGCTGTATGTAATTTCGTTATCATGAAGCAATGCTCTGCCGCCTGTAAGTCGTTTTACAACATCAATATTATTTTTTTTAAGGACATCTTTATCAATGAAATCAGAATTCTGGTTTCTGCCAAAAGATACGCAGGCAGGTTTCCAGCCGTAGAGCCGGAAAATCGGATAATCAATTTGTTCTTTAATTGCAAAATCCAGCAAATCACTGTCTTTTTGCATATTTTCCGCCCCGGTCAAAACCTCATAGGGAACAAATTTAATCTTCATTTTTCTTTGAATCTCTTTCTTTTAATATCTGTTCAAATTGAGTGAACACATCGTTTCCGACAAATTGTTCCAAAGCTGCACGTTTAGCGTTAAACGAGGCACGGGCCTTTGCCTGATCGTCAAGAGCGGTTCTGTAATAGGCATCGGTGACGAGAATAACTTCTTTTGATTGAATTTGTGCGGCATCGTAATTTTTCTTTCTCTGTTCAACAACTTTGTCAGTCAACTCAAGAAGTTGTTTTGCCGTCATATAGTCGTAATAGAGGTTAACCGTATTCTGCTGCAAATCTTCAACTTTTCTTATCAAAATAATCATGTCAGAATCCGTAACCCTTGTGTATTTGTAATTGAGGGCCTTTGTATCCTGTGACATAATTCCGAAAATGCTGCTGCCGAGCATTGAACCCGTTGCAAGAAGAGGGTTCCCCATACCTGCTCCGACAAGTGTCGAGAGGCTTGCTATATTTAGAAGAACTTTTTTAACTGATTTTTCATCGGGTTTGTCTTCTTCCGGATTGGACAATTTATAGAGAGCAAAGCTTATGGTGTCGCTTTTTGAAGCCGCTCCCTGCCAGAGAAGTGTCAAATCTCCCATCATTTCTTTTTCGTCAAGCGAAAGCTCTTTTGAAATTTCTTTTGAAAGATTTTTTATGCTCAAATCCGCATATGTCATATATTCAATAGGAGTTTCTTCAACTTTTTCAACAGCCTCTTTTTGTTCGATATTAGTCTGGGTTTGAACTTCCTCATAAGGTCTTTCAGGGTCATCGGTTAAACCGAGGCGATACGCAGGAGGCTTTACGCCCTGAAGTTCCATATCCTCAAGTTTTACTTGAGCAAAAGCAGGTATGTTTATTGCAAAAAGCAGCATTAAAATCAGAAGTTTTTTCATTGCTGTGCTGCCTCCTTGCCTTTCAGAAGCGTTGTGTTGTAGTTATACTGGTACATATTCAGCCCGTCAACAACTTTTTTCCCTGCAAGACGCTGTAGTTCCAGATGATATTTTTTTGCAAGCTGAACGTAATAGAATTCCTCCATAGCCATATTGTCGTAAAGAGAAGACGAAATGGTTATCTCCAGTAAATCATCGTTCATAATGGCATTTGAATAATTTTTGTTATACAAAAGAAGCTTTGTTCTGGTTTCTTTTAATTGAACCAGTGCACCTTTGTAATTGTAATAAGCGTTAATAATCTTATCCTGAAGGCTTTCAATCAAACCGGCAAGTTCAATTAATTCCGTATCGGTCAGCGGAATTTCCGTCGGGATATTTTTTTTGTTGATTAAATTCTGTGCAAGCCTTCCTGCCGCAAATGCAGATGTCTGAACCAGATAATCCGCACCGATTAATGACGGTGCAAATGATGCTCCCGCAACAAGTGCTGATAATGTTTTTGACATCAAAGACGCATGAATTCTCCTCTGGCTTTCGGGAGAAGCAAGCTTTTTCAGGGCAAAACCGATAACCTGATTGTTGTCAACCGTGCCTTTCCAGAGGTTTTCAATATCTTCAAGGTCCTTTTCTTTTTGCATACGTACAAGTTCTCTCATAACCTGTTCGTCTGAAAGTACAAGAGAGCTTTTCATCTCAACATCAGTTTTCGGAATCTCTATTTTTTCGGGCGTTACTCCCTCAAGTGAAACCTCCTGAGATTCAGCAAAAACAGACATCCCGCAAAACATTATACACAAAATTAAAAGCCATCTCATATTAAAGTTATAACATAAGCAAAATAATAAATCCAATGATTGATAACCCTATAAA
>JADIND010000076.1 GCA_017694215.1 Candidatus Scatousia excrementipullorum
TTATTCTTTTTTACTATTTGATTGAAAGTTTTTAAAAATTTTTTATCTTCGGGTAAAGGCGTTGTTTCGTCTACAAGTTTTAATTTTACACCGAAATTTTCCAGTCCGTTTTGTTTAATAACTTCCTCAGCTTTTTGTAAAAAGATATCTTTTTCATTTTCCGTAAGATTAAATTTGTTTAGACCTTTTAAAACAAGTCTTTTATTTAAATACCCTTCGGCCTTTAGCGTGGCATATCCTGCTCCAGTCGCAATGAATGATGCAGCAAGGGATTTTTGTATTTTTTCCTTTCTGTTTTTACTGTCTGTTAAACTTATCCCGTAAACCATATATACTACAAAACCCGTGAAAATATTTTTTGCTACTTTTTAGAAATTTCATTAACTGTAATAAAAGGAAGTACAAATCCGAAGGTTGAACCCTTCCCTTCCTGAGAATGAACAAATACACGGCCGTTGTGGTGTTTTTCAATGGTAGTTTTAACAAGATTCAGCCCGAGTCCTGTTCCTTTTATAGTGTGCGTATTATTTTCTACGCGGTAAAATCTGTCAAAGATTTTTTTCTGGTGCTCAGGTGAAATTCCGCATCCGCTGTCGGTTACAGTTACAGTTACTTCTTTTTTATCGGTATCAAAATCAAGTCCGACTGTTATTTCTCCGTTTTCTGGTGAATATTTTATTGCGTTGGAAAGGTAATTTGTTAATGCTCTTTCTATACTGTCATAGTTAAACATAAATTCTGGAGGAATAGCTTTTGAGTCAATTTTTATATGCAAATTGTGCTCTTTTGTCAGAACATTAACCTGATTAATACAATCTTCAATTAATTCAGCTATATTGTTTTGCTCTTTTTCAAGGTTTGCATTTGCTTCAATTCTTGAAAAATCAAGAATATCATTAACCATCTTGTGTAATCTTATAATTTCCTGATTAATTGTTCCTATGAATTCTTTTTGCGTATCATAGTCAAATTCGTTGCCGTAGTTGTAAAGAGTATCTATGTAACTTCTCAATACCGTAACTGGTGTTCTTAACTCATGAGAAACATTTGATATAAAGCCTGCTCTCATCTGTTCCATTTCAGCCTCTTTTGTCATATCAATCAGAACGATTATATATCCTACATAATCTTTGTTTCGGGTAAACATCGGAGATATGATTGATTTGATAACTCTTTCGTCCACAATAATATTAAATTCAATAGGTTTGTTTTCGATTTCCTCAAGCGGAGTATCTTTAAACTGTTCAATTTTATCTTTGAAACAATATTTGCCGGAAGTGTCGATATATTGTTGGATTTGAGTATTAAGAAGCTGATTTTCGTCAATTTCAAGCAGTTTCCTTGCCGCATTATTGACAAGTACAACTTTGTCATCGTCATCGCAGACAACAACTCCGTTTGCAATACTCAATAATACTGCTTCAAGCTTGTTACGTTCAAGTGTCAGTTGTTCAATATTCTGTTCTTCGTAAATATGAAGTTTTGCAGACATATCATTAAATGCGTTGAACAGTTCTTTTACTTCTGCACTGACATCCTGCCCTTCAATTTTATAGCCAAAATTTCCGCTTGAAATATTTTTAACCCCGTTTCTGAGGATTCTGAGTTCTCTTGTAATCAAATAGGTATTTATAATAATAACCAAGGCAAAGACAAGCCAAACCATCATAAATACAAATAATAGAGATGCTCTCGTTGTAGTTTTAATTTGATTGACAATATTGCCGGACAGACCGACTGTGACGGAACCTATAGGATTATTCTCTCCAATAGCGGTCATTGGCGATGTTACTTGAATATTAGGTTTGTTTGAATCTGTCCGGATTTCGTTTTCGTCAGAAAATATTAATTTGCCGTTTGTATCTCTAAACTCTATAAATAAAATATCACTATTGCTTTTTAAAATGCTTTTTGAATGTGCATGTAGTGTTTCTTTAATTTTATCAGAAGGAAGATTTTTTGTAATTTCAACACTTTCAATAGCAAGTGTTTTTGAAATAACCTGACCGAAATTCTGATAACCTTCATTTAATTTTTTCTGAATATTAAATATTGCAAAAATCGCAATAGCAACAATTAAAACAGTACTGACAAGCAGCCCGAAAATAATTAAGCGATTTTGCGTAGTTAAGCTAACTTTATTACTCATAATTTAATTATACCACCTCAGACTTACTCATGTAAATTTTAGAGGAAAACGACCTGCATTTGCAAGTCGTTCCCTAAGTAATAAAAATAATTATCTTGCACAGATTGTTCTTGCAACATGGACGCCTGAGGCTGAAGCTTGAATTAAACCTCTGGTAACCCCTGCACCATCTCCGATTGTAAAGAGGTTCTTAACTCCTTCAGTTTCAAGTTCGTCAGTCAGTTTTACTCTTGCTGAATAGAATTTAACCTCAATACCGTAAAGAAGGGTATATCTGGAAGCTGTTCCCGGACAAACTTTATCCAGTGCATAAAGCATTTCTATAATACTTGTCATCTGTCTGTATGGAATTACAAGGCTCAAATCACCCGGTGTCGCACATGTAAGAGTAGGCGTTAGAACACTTGATTTAATTCTTTCAGGAGTTGAACGACGTCCGTCCAGCAAATCTCCGAATCTTTGAACAAGGATACCGCCTCCGAGCATATTTGCAAGGCTTGCGATATGCTGACCGTACTGTATAGGTTCTTTAAACGGTTCAGTAAATTTTTCACTTACCAGAAGTGCGAAGTTTGTATTGTTTGTTGTTTTTTCAGCATAGCTGTGCCCGTTAACCGTTGCAATTCCATTGTAATTTTCCTGAACAACTTCTCCGTTCGGATTCATACAGAAAGTTCTCACTTCATCTCCGAATGTCGGTGAATGGTAAATTAATTTTGATTCGTATAACTTATCTGTTAAAGGCTGAAATACAGGAGCCGGAAGCTCAACTCTGACTCCGACGTCAACTGCGTTGTTTACCATACCGATTTTATTCTTGGCAAATTCTTTTGTAAGCCAGTCTGCCCCCTCTCTTCCCGGTGCAATAATTGTATATTCGGCATGAATTGTTTCTCCGTTATCAAGAACAATACCTTTAACCTGTTCACACTCAACAATAAGGCTTTTTGCAACAACATTATTCAAAATGGTTATTCTTTCAGCCAGATAATCCTGCATATTTTTCAAAACATCAAGGCTTCTTTCCGTGCCGAGGTGTCTTACCGGTGAATGAACGAGTTTAAGTTCAGCCAGCACTGCCTGACTTTCAAGTTCTCTGAAAACTTTCATATCTGTTCCAAAGACTTCCTCAGTAGCTCCGAAATCAAGATATAATTTATCTGAATAGCTGATTAATTCTTCTACTTTTTCCCTGGACATATAGTCAACAAGATGTCCGCCTACATCAGGAGTAAGAGTCAGTTTTCCGTCAGAAAACGCACCGGCTCCGCCCCATCCGCAGAGAAGTCCGCATTTTTTGCATGTAGGACATTTTGCATAACCTTCTCTTAAAAGGCATTTTCTTTTTTCAATTTTTTCGCCTTTTTCAATTAAAACTACTTTCCAGTCAGGTTTAAGTTTTGTAATCTCAAGAGCCGCAAAAATTCCGGCAGGACCTGCACCGATAATAGCAACATTGTACATTATTTTTCTTTCCTCTTTGTTTTATGCCAACCAGATTAATATAGCCCAAACATAATATTTTTAAAAGACTTTATGAAGATAATGTTAAATTATTGCTTCCAGTTTATTTCATCTATTTTCAGTTTGAAACTTTTTTTGCCGTATGTGCCTGAACTTGTAGTTTTAATTTCAAGAGTCACTGGTTTGTTATCCAATTTTGCTCTTGCGTGCTGGTTATGAATGCAGTTGTGTATAAAGTTGCCGTAATTTCTTTTTGCAGCGTGAAGTTCAAAACTATTTTTTACGTTTAAATCATTCTCCATCTGTCGTGCTAGTCCGAGATTTTTCCCTAATTCTTTTAATTTTTCTGCCTGTTTTCCGGTTATTATATACCAGTTGTGACCATCATTTATGCATCTGAAAAAGTCCGAGGCGACCTGAAATTTTGTTCTGATGTAGCCTTTTACTCCCGTATTGTAGTTGTAATCTTTATCTGCTTTTGCAAATTTAAGTGCAATAAATTTATCTGTATCAGATTTTTCGGTAGGCCCTGCAAGAAGCTTTATAAGCATTCTGCCTGCTTTTTGAATGTTCTTAGGATCTGTTGACGGTTTGCCATCAATAACTACTTTAAAAGGAACAACTCCTGTAAAGTTTTGAGCACCGGCGGGTTGTATCTGCATATAAAAACTCCTTTTAGAAAATTTAAAACTTGTAAATATACTTTTTTGCTAGTTATTTATCATTTTATCTTTAAAAGGTTTTTGTTTTGTTTCCATTGAGTGTTTGATGTTACTTATTAGTTCCTGAATTTCTCCGGAATTGTTGATATCTCGTGCTAATACAGCATATTCAAGAGCTTTTGAAGGTCTGTTATTATTTAGATAGGTAACTGCAATATTAAAATAAATAATATATTCTTCATTTTGTGTAGTTGATAATTCAAGAGCTTTTTTGAAGTTTTTTATTGCCGCATTAACATTGCCAGCATCGCTGTATGCCGTACCGAGGTCTATATAGCCGTTTGGAAGATTAGGAGCTTTTTTTATGTATAATTTTGCTTCCTGAATTTTTTGTTTTGAAATCTTTTCCATACCACCCAGAACTACCGGTGAATAAATTAGCCCTTCTGTATCAATTTTATTCAGCGGCGTATTTGTTATTGTCGGTGTCATGTTATAAAGAAGTCTTATGGTATTTATGTCTTTTGCCGATATATATTGAAAATCACTTCTAAAACGTGTAAATATATTGTTTTGATTATTTTCGGATGACATATACATCAAATCTTCCGAACTGTAACTGTGCCCCATAATCCCGAGTGCATGCCCGATTTCGTGTAGGATTGTATTGTACAACTCTTTATCCGAAAAATAATTTCCGTACGCATCTTTATCATAGAGTGTAATTGTCATTTTTTTCAGCTGTCTGTTTTGAATTGTAGGTACAGTATAGGCAACAACGTATTTGCATCCTTTGCTGTCGCAGTTGTTTTTAGGCAGAGGTAAAAACTTTACTACAATATCTGCTTTTCTTGAGTTTTCAACCTGTTCAAATTTTAAAAATCCGGTAGAAGTCTCCCATTGATTAAATGCTTTTGAAATTTCATCATTATAGTATGACGGAACATTATCACTTTTAGGAAATTCTACAGCTATTTTCAACGGGAATGTTGAAGAATTCCATCTCAATATATTACTGTCATATGGAGCCTGTTCTATATAATTAATCCCGTAATTAGTACCGATTTGTGTATTCCAGGAATAAATAAGCTGTTTTGCGTGAAATTTTGCCCGGTCATCAATTTTACTTTCTGCAAGTTCAAAAACTTCTCTTTGAATTTTTACTGTTGGT
>JADIND010000077.1 GCA_017694215.1 Candidatus Scatousia excrementipullorum
TTTTCATACTTTCTCCAAAAATAATTTCTTATTTTTTATTATACACAATAATCATTATTTTTCAATATATTTTGATAACAAACCCCAAATATTTAAAAGTCGTTTTATCTTCTGAAACCGTTTCTTCTTACGGTTTCTTTATTTTCTTTAGTTTTTTTATTCTTTTGAGAGATTAGTTTTTCTTTAGGCTGAGGATTATTTGCTTGAGCTATTTTCCGTTTGAGTTTCTTTTTTGAAATAATCGGACTCATCCGGATTTCAAATTCTTCTTTTTGACTATTTTCAGGTTCTTTAATCTGAGTGCTTGAGTTTACTTCATCATTTTGGGTAATTACGTTTAATTCTTTTACCTCGCCTTCTCTTATTGTAATCGGGAGAGTTTTAGGTTCAGGCAGAGGTTTTGGAACTATTACTACATCCTTTTTACCTGGATTTATCGGGTATGTGAAAGGTTTTTCCAATTCTTTGCGAAGTTCTTTGGTAAGTTTCAGTTTAGAATAATCCAAATCAAGAACGCCTTCAGATTCCTGACGAAGAGCTTTGTATAATTTGATAATATACATCTTACTTAGCTTGCCTTGTTCGGCAAAATCTATATATCGGTCAAATGCTTTTTGTGCATTTATAAACATTTCAGGATAGTCTTCAAGCTGGTAAACCATAGGTTTGTTAGAGCGGAAACTATTGCAACGCATGCATTCAGGAACATAGTTATAAAGATGATTTGCACCTTTTACAGCTTCAGCTTCTGTTTTTCCTGTAGTATCCGGTGTTTGCGGATGTATGTGTTCTATAGTTGCCATTGAATAACTCAGAAGTCTGATTGCAATATTTTCTGATGTATATTTAGGTTTTGAATATTTTACTATAAATGCATCAATATCATCATATGCGGTTGGGAGTTTCCCCGCTAACCTGATAAGTTTTTCTTTATTTGCAGTGTTCGGATAGTTCTGGAGAATGCTTTCAAGACCTTTTATGAATTTAATACGGCTGAAATCGCTTCCGTTTTCTTTAATTGTATTAAACGAATCAAGTAAATATGTTCGAATTTCGTCATGTAGTTCGGGTTTTATTTTTTCTGCATATTTATCAATAAGTTTGAATATGCCTACTTGTTTTTGAATAAGTTTTATTTCATGCGTTTTTTTCAGTTCAATCAGATGCTGTTGAATAGAACGATCCGGATACAGGTTGTTTTGTTCTTTTAACAGATTAAAAACTGATTTTTCGACGGTGTGCATATTATTTTCGTATTTTTCGAGAATTTTTATTGCATCTTTTGTCGGGCATCTAAAAACATGATTTTCTCTCATATCTTCAATTACTTTAGGGTCAATCATTGTTCTTCCGCAGCATATGCATGTAAGATGTTCTTTATATAATTTGGTAAGAGGATCTCTGGAAATTTGTTCCTGTTTAGCTGTGAATGCTGGAGCTGCAATTTTATCGGAGCGGCAAAAGGTATCTTGCTGTATGCCCTGTTTCAATACAGGGCTGTATTGAGAAGAATAATCATACTGATTATTCTTCATATTCGCTCTTGTTTGAAAATATATATTAGAAATTCTCATATTGTATTAAAACTCCGCATAAAAAAATTTGTCAGTTCGTAAAGAAACGTAACTGACAAATTAGTTAACCCATTGGAGGCGGTTGTATATAGAGAGGTTTTAACCTCCTCCAATCGCCTTCACAATCCTTTTTCTCCGCAAGTTCCGCAAGTATTTCTCCTAACGGCATAGATTCCTGCTGATACGATATACCTCCGAGTATAGGCTGTAATTTATTATCTGTGATGATGGTATATTTTCCGCTTTCGGTTAATTCTTTAACTTCTTCAAGCGGAATTGCCCCTTTTATTTCTCCATCAACATATAGATAAGCCTTTTCTTTTCTGGCATCAAGAGCAACAAGCGGGTTAACGGCTTTAGAAGCATGTGCCAGAATTTCCAGAGATGATATACCGACGGCTTTGCACTGTAGTTGTTGAGCCATAACTCTTGCTACGGTAGTACACGCTCTTATTCCTGTAAAACTTCCCGGGCCGATGTTAGTTGCAATAAGGTTAATATCCTGTGGCTTTTTGTTATTTTTGCTTAAAACCGACTGTATTGTTGAGACTAAAAAGGCGGAATGGTATTTTTCGCCTTGATTTTCAACAATTTCCGAAGAAAGAATATTTTTCCCTTCTTTTAAAACCACGTACATTTTATCAAGACATGTATCAAATGCTAAAATTATATTATTCTTTTCATTCACTTATTTAATTCCTCTATAATTTTAATATTATCATAACCAAAGCCTTCAAATGAATATTTTCTTTCATCGTTGTCTTCGTAAGTTACGTTTATTTTTATGTGATTAAACGGAATTTCATCCTGAGAAAATTCTGCCCATTCAACGAATGTAACCTGTTTCCCTTCTGAGTATTCGCGTAATTCATCAAGAATTGTTTTTACTCCTTCATTTTCCAGACGGTATAAGTCAAAGTGGTAAACTGGTAAAATACCGCTGTGATATTCATTTAAAATTACAAAGCTCGGGCTTGTTACTTTTTCTTTAACTTCCAGAGCATCGGCTACAAGTTTGACAAATGCGGTTTTTCCGGCTCCAATTTCTCCATATAAGCTTATAAAACAGCCGTTTGTAATTAATTTTGCGAAATTTTCAGCAAGTTCTTTTGTATCGTCGAGTGTTTTACATATTTTTTCGTATTTCATTATGTATTTTTCCCTTTGTTTTCTTTATATATAATTACTTTATTTCTTCCGGTTTCTTTGGCGTCATACAAGGCTTTATCAGCTTTCATTAGTAATTCTTCAGGCTTATCAGTTTCTTTAAAACTATAAATGCCGAGACTTATGGTAATTTGTATTGTTTTTGTATCATTTTTTGTATTAACATGTTCAATGTTGATGATTTTGGATTCCACCGCTTTTCTCAGACGGTCAGCAACCATAACGGCTTCTTCTTCTCTGGTGAAAGGCAGAATAATAGCAAATTCTTCTCCTCCGTAACGGGATGCTATATCATATTCTCTGAGCTGTGAGCGGATGATTTTTGAGGCTGTTTTTAATATATAATCTCCTGCAGCATGTCCGTAAGTATCGTTGACGCTTTTGAAATAATCAATATCAATCATAATTGCACAGAGCGGAGTCTTTTTACGTTTTGCGGAGGCTGTTTCCTGCTTAATACGTTCTTCCATCTGTCGTCTGTTGTAGAAACCTGTCAGTGCGTCAAGAGTGGCGTGTTTTAAAATCTCTGCATAAACGTTTGCTCTGTTTATTGTTGTGGAAGTCTGTGATGCAAGTTGTTCCAGATATTCAATTTCTCTGGAATCAAGCTGTTCATGTGCACTTTTTGCAACTATTGCTCCTATTATACTGTTTTCATTGATAAGCGGGAAATATCCCGTTTTTTTATCATTACTAATAGCTATTCCTGTCTGTACCGATAAATTATCGAGATTGTTTATAATATCTTTATCAAGGCATGAGGAAGGCCAGGCAAGTTTGAATTTTCCGTCTTCTTTCAAAAAAATGTATATAAGATGATTTGAAATAAATGTATCAATTATTTCTCCGATAAGAGGGATTATATAGTTTAATTCGTACTGGGTTTCAATAATTTTTGCAATATTTTTCATTGCATCATGAAATTCTACGCTCTTTTGCATTTTTTGCGTTAGTATTATGTTTTGTATTTTCAGAGAAATATTGTAAATTGCAATATCAAGCAGTTGAAGTGTTTCTTTAGATGTGTCAGATATTTCCAAAAATCCTGCAGGATTATTTTTTTTCATTAAGGGATAATATATTTTCCCCCTTTTCATTGCAGGTTTTCCGTTGAAAATAAAATCAGTATCAATATAGAGATTATCTTCTACAGTCCAGTATTTTGAAAAATCTCTGAATTTGCCGAGCTGGGAATCAAAAACAAAAACTTTCACCTCTTTGCGAAAAATATCATTCAGAACTTTCAGGATATCTTCCGCAGAGTCACTCTCGTTGAGTGCTTTAGACAGAGTTTTGAGTTTCTCGGTTAACAATATCAGCCCTCTAGTTTTTGCATAATTTCATCTGAAATATCGCAATTTGCATAAACATTTTGAACGTCATCATGTTCTTCAAGTTTGTCTAAAAGTTTCAGTATCTGGTCTGCTGTTTTTTCGTCTGTTACCTCAATCATATTTTTAGGAATTCTTGTAAGTTCTGCAGTTTCACTTTTGAATCCATCCTTTTCCAGACCTTCGACAACGTTTTGAAAGTTTTCAACTGATGTAATAACCTTGTATTGCTCATCTTCTTCCGTTACATCTTCGGCATCAAGATTAATTGCAGCTTCAAACAGTTTTTCAAAATCCGTATCTTCGCTGAATGTGATAACACCTTTCTGGTCGAACATCCAACCTACGCATCCTGTTGCTCCGAGGCTTCCATTGTATTTTGTGAAGAAACTTCTGATATCACCTGCAGTTCTGTTGCGGTTATCTGTCATAGCTTCGACAACAACTGCAACCCCGCCTGCTGCGTATCCTTCATAGATTAATTCTTCGTAATTTTCAGCAGCACCTGCTCCGGCACCTTTTTCTATTGCACGTTTGATATTATCATTTGGCAGACCTGCAGCTTTTGCTTTTTCTATGGCTGTTCTTAAACGGAAATTCCCCGCAGGGTCAGGACCGCCGAGTCTTGCTGCAACTATGAGTTCCCTTGAATATTTCTGAAATACAACGGCTCTTTGTGAATCTACTTTTGCTTTTTTATGTTTAATGGTTGACCATTTTGAGTGTCCTGACATATTTTTATCCTCTTTCTTTTTCTAATTTATAACAATATTTTAGCAAAAAAATATTTATTTGTAACAAAAGGGCAATTTTTTTCGGTAAAAATACTTTATATAAACAGGTAGGTTATATTTAAAGGTTAGTTTATAATGAATGGTTTGGATTTTAGTGTACAAAATCGTGTAAACGGTTTAAACAGCGGATATGTGTCAAAACCGTCAGAGCTGCAGCACGCTGATAATTCTCCAAGAGCGACAGAAAAAAAGAGAACGTTCGACAAGTCCTATTGTCAAACTGTTCAGGCATACTTTGCCCCTAATTTTATAAAAGCCGGTGAAAAGCCTTGTTCCGTGACTGAATATACTGCAAAACTTATTGCCGCCGGGCTTAAAGAAGGCAAAGATTTTGAAACCGGCGGGTTTGATTCAGAGGATAATTTCGGATTTTATGTCCTTTTGAAAGATTCTGCAGGAAGAGAGAAGAAGAAAACTTTCTGGATAAACGGACTGGAGGCAGAAAATTACAAAGGATATGAAAAATATTCTTATAATCAGCTGGATAAGTCTTATAAAAAGACAGTTGCATATTCATCAGATAATAAAATGAAATACAGTTCCGAGTATACCAGTGCAATCCCGCAGGAGAATTTTACTTCAGAAGGGTTGAGATTTTCCACAAACCCGAAAACTTATGCTGAGATGTTAAAATCAAAAGGAAAAACTCCAGTGTTATCTAAATCTGTATCCGGTAGTAAAAAAGCATATAAAGCAGATGAATATGAAGAAAATATCCGCAAAAATCGTGTAGTATGGGTATTTGATAATGATAAACGTTCAGTGGTTAAAAAACTTATTTATGATTCAGACGGAATAAATATTGAACGCTCTTTCTCATTTATGCCTGACGGTTCAACAATAATAACACGTTATGCAAATGAATAACAATTTTATTCATATGCTTTTCCCGGCGGCTATTGTTTGGTTTTATTCTTGGTGGTATTATTTTTTTGAAATTACGAAGGGATATTAGCTATTATGGATATTTTATTTATTATTGACAGAATTGAATTGAAATATTTTGAGTTTAATAATCTTGTTACTAACTTTTGGTTAATAAAGGAGTTTTTGCAAAGGAATAATAAAGTCCGGATAACGACGATTGATAAACTATGTTTGAAAGATACAAAAGCTTATACTCATTGCTATTCTGCGTTTGAGAAAAACGGCAATATCTTTTATGATAAAAAAGAGGTTTTAGTTAAAATAGAAGATTTTCAGCTGGTTATGTTCAGACAAGATCCGCCTGTTGATTTAGATTATATTAATTCAACTTATATTTTTGATTTTGTGGACAGAAAGAAAACCTTTGTTATGAATGAACCGCGTGCGGTCAGAGATTTCAACGAAAAACTGCATACGTTGAAATTTGCGGAATTTATGCCTGAAAACATAGTTACTTCTTCAAAATCTGATATTATGGAATTTTTGGATGAATACGGGGAAATTGTTTTAAAACCGCTCAATCGTTGTTTCGGAGCAGGTGTTATGTGTCTTAAAAAAGGCGATAAAAATACCGCAGTTATAATAAATTCAATGACCAACAACGGCTCAACGCTCGTTATGGTGCAGAAATACCTTGATAAAGCAAAATACGGGGACAAGAGGGTGCTGTTTCTCGGAGATAAAGTCCTTGATTACTGTGTTCAAAAATTGCCGTCAAATGATGACTTCAAATTTAATGAGCACTGCGATGCCAATATTATAAAAGCCGAGCTTACTGATATTGAGAAAGCTAAGTTCTCTCTGGTTGCCGAAAAGCTTAATTTATCAGGTATCTTTATGGCCGGTCTTGATGTTATCGACGGAAGAATTATTGAAATTAATGTCACAAGTCCTTGTTATTTTATAAAGGAGATTAATAACCATTTCGGCTGTCATCTTGAAAGAGAAATTGCGGATTATATTCTTCAAAAAACTGAATCGAAATTGTTAAATCCTGTATAGTTTATCTACTTATTCCCATGGCAAAAATGACTCTTTTTTTACCGGAATAACATTATCATCAATAAATTCTTTAAATTCCTGAACCAGATATTCAAAATATTCTTTGGTATTTTCCGGATTTTGTTTTTCCTTTATAAGAGTTTCAAGCCGTTTTTGAGTTTCTTCTAATACTTTTCTGTTAGGGAAATAATTGAACGCATCATCCATAAAACCTCTATGATAAAAGTTTGTATCAAGGCTGTCAAGGTTCAGCTTGCTGACCGGAACTTCACAGAGTCGTTGTGCATATGCTTTGCACAGTTTTCCGAAAATTTTTGAGGCGTGTTCTGTGTTATCAACATCCATTGCGGAATATATGTATGAAATAGGGTTGTATTCTATATCGTGAAATGTCGGGCTGAAATCAATGCAGGTCATTTCCTGGTTAACAGCTTCGACAAGCAGATTTTCGCCTTTTCTGTCAAAATCAATGCCTTTTGTTTTTGCATCTTCTATCTGACTAATTACTTTTTTAAAGGAACTTTCAGGAAAATTGTTTGCCACAAGTCCCTGAACAGCTTTTTTTACCTGAATACCGTCCGGTGTATCACGATGCGGCATTATTTTTAACGGAATTCCGGAGATGTATTTCATAAGCTGAGTCCCTTTTCCAAGTTTCAGGATAACATGGTTTACACGGTCATATTTATTTAACTTGTAGTTAAGCCCGAAGTTTGCAGGTGTATCTCCGCTTTTTTTCTCATATCTTATACAGTATTGAGGGTAATCCTGAATTTTATATGCAATAGCTTCCTGTCCTTCTCCGATTACAATATTATCTCTAACGGCTCTTTTACAGACTGCAAGAATTTTTTCCGGAGATAAATCCAACAAATCTTTTGGAATTCTCCCGCTGAATGATACTGTGTCCTGCTTTAACGGTGCAAGATTCGTAGATTTTTGATGGTTAATTCCTTTATTATTTGAAATGTTACGGGTATTTGTATTAAATCGTACGGGGTTAAAGTTTATTATCATTGTTTACTCCTGAATAGTTAAAGAGCGAACATAGTGATAATTGCGTATTTGTAACAAAATTTTTACAATTCTACTTTACTCTGGAGAACACTTCCACATTTATATCATCAAAGGTGTTTGTGTTGAAATAAGCACAGGATGCTACCATTGCCGCATTATCGGTGCAGTACTTCATAGGAGGTGCAAAAACTTTATAGCCGTCATTTTCAAGGTTAAATATTTTTTTGCGGATTTCCGAATTTGCAGCAACTCCGCCTGCTATGACTATTTGTTTATAATTATTTTCGTCTGCGGCCTTTTTTAATTTCTTTAATAATGTGGATGAAACGCATTCCTGAAAACTTGCACAAATATCATTTACAATATTTTCAGGCAATTCTTCAGTGTTATATTCCCTTTTTAAATCTTTAACCAATCTCAATACTGCCGTTTTTAGACCGCTGAAACTGAAATTGAAACCGTCAACTTTTGCCTGAGGAAGATGATAAGCTTTAGGGTTGCCTATTTGAGCCAATTTATCAAGTTTTGGCCCTCCGGGGTAAGGCAAGCCTATTAATCTCGCAACTTTATCGTAAGCCTCTCCTACCGCATCATCTATTGTTTCACCTATAATACGCTGTTCGGAGTATGATTTTACATCAATAATCTGTGTATGACCTCCGCTCACAAGCAATGCCATAAACGGCGGTTTTAATTCTGTATCTAGATAATTCCCGCACAGATGAGCATTAAGATGATTTACTCCGATAAACGGTTTATCATAAACAAGGGCAAGCGTCTTTGCCGCATTAAGTCCCACAAGTAAACATCCGACCAGTCCCGGTCCTACCGTTCCGGCAAATGCGGTAATATTATGCGGTTCAATATTTGCATTGTCTTTTGCCTGTTTAAAAGCTTCATCAATTACAATATTAATAGAATCAAGATGTTCTCTTGCTGCAATTTCCGGAATAACCCCGCCAAATTGTGCATGAGTTTTTATCTGCGAGGCTACAACATTTGCTATAACTTCCCGCCCGTTTTTTACTATTGCACAAGCTGTTTCATCACAGCTTGATTCTATAGCCATTATGTAATTATCATATCCGCTTTCCGGACCGATTTCTATTTCTTTATGCGAAAATAGTGTATTTTTTAAATTTTTCATAGTAATATTATAATACAAATAAAAATTAGGGATAAAAATGCAATTTTTAGATAAAACAAAAATAAGAATTGTCTCCGGCAGAGGCGGCAACGGTATGGTTGCCTGGAGACGGGAAAAATATGTAGATAAAGGCGGGCCGGCAGGCGGTGACGGCGGCAAGGGCGGCGATGTATATTTAATCGCCGATGAAAATATGTCAACGTTGATGGATTTTAAATATAAATCAGTATTTAAAGCCGAAAACGGTGAAAACGGCGGGATAAAAAACTGCCACGGCCGCTGGGCAAAGGATTTATTTATAAAAGTTCCGGTAGGAACTGTTGTTAAAGATGTAAAAACCGGCAATGTAATCGCTGATTTAACTCAACATGAACAAAAAGTTCTTGTGGCAAAAGGCGGCAGGGGCGGCAGAGGCAATGCAAGATTTGCAACTGCTCAAAAAAGAGCTCCTCAATTTTGTGAACCGGGTGAACCTCCTATTGAAAGAGAATTAATTCTTGAGTTAAAACTTATAGCGGATGTAGGGCTCCTCGGTATGCCAAATGCCGGAAAGTCAACCTTTATAAGCAGAATAAGTTCTGCTAAACCAAAAATTGCCGATTATCCGTTTACAACACTGATACCAAATTTGGGTGTTGTTAGAAAACCTTCCGGAGACGGGTATGTCGTTGCGGATATTCCGGGACTTATTGAAGGTGCATCTGAAGGTGTCGGTTTAGGACATGATTTTCTGCGACATGTCGAAAGATGTCGTTTCCTTGTTCACGTAATTGATACTACAGCTGAAAATCCTCTTGATAATTATGAGAAAATTAATCTTGAGTTAAAAAAGCACTCTGAAAAACTTGCTAATCTTTATCAAATTATTGCCCTGAATAAAATTGATGCCATTGATGATAATAAAAAACAAGAATTATTTGATATTTTTAAAGAAAAATCTGAGGATGTTTTTCTTATTTCTGCAGTAACAGGAGAAAATGTTGAACAGTTAAAACATTTTATGTCTCAAAAAGTTGATGAAATTGAAAAGCCGGTATCCGAAATTGTTGTAGAAGAAGATTTTGGAGCTTACAATAATGATGATAGTGCATTTGAGATTACTAAGGCTGCCAAAGATGTTTATATAATTACGGGCGGTAAAATCGGCAGACTGGCTCAGGTTACGGATGAAAGAAATACTGAACAGGTTATAAGGTTTCAGAATATTCTCACTGGCATGGGAGTTTTTGATAAGTTGAAATCTATGGGAATTAAGGATGGAGATACCGTAATTGTCGGGTATTTGGAATTTGCATATTACTCTGATGAATTTTACGGATAATGGCAAAAAATATTTTGTTTGTGTTTTTACATATCGGATAGCATAGAAGGATGAATCGGCATGAAAATTAATTCAATACAATCTTATTCGTACAAATCATTTTTGGGAACTCAAAATACGCGGGATGCAGAAGGCTCAAAATCAGGAGAGAAAAAGAAGATTTCTAAATCGGTTATAGGATACGGAGTTGCAGGACTTGCCGCAATAGGACTTGCAACTTTTGCAATTATTAAGAGTAAAAAATCACCGGCAAAAGCTGTAGAACCTGTGGTTCAAAAGATAAAGACGGCTGCTGATGACACTGTACAAAAAGCAAAAGATTTAGTAATAAAACCTGTAGATAAAGCCGATAATGGTGAACTTCCTATTCCTGAAATGGAAAAAGAACTAAATAAGATTGCTGATAAAACCCCGCTTACATCAGAACCGGTTGTTGAGCCAAAGAAGGTTGGAGCAGAAGTAAAAACAAATGAACCTTCAAAGGTGCAAGAGAATACTAAAAGTGAAGTACAAACGGAAGATGCTGCTAAAATTCCTGACGATAATAATGTGTCAGAGAAAACAGACATTAATTCGGAAACTATAAAAAAAGAACCTGAAACGGAATTGGCTTCAAAACAGCAGGAAGATATTAAGAACGAAGAACATGGAGAGAACAATTCTGGCATTATAAAAAATGCACCAGAACAAAATGATTCAGCAAGTGTTCAGGCTGATGTTAAAACAGATGTTCAAGCTCCGCAAAATACTGAACCGGTAAAAGCAGAATCTTTACCTGAAAATGAAGTAAAAACTGATACTGCTGTTAAGACGGATGATTCTCAAAAAATACAATCCGAAGTTTCTTCAGAAACTGTGTCTTCTGTAAAATTCAGCGAAGCTATTAAAAGTGATGATTTTACTGTGACGGAAGTTGAAATTAAGCCATTCTCGTATCAATCAGTAGATAAAACACAGCCTCCTTTTGAAGGTGTTGAGAAACTTATTTCCGTTGATTATAACAATGGTACAGGCAGAACATATCAACGTTTTTATCATAAGGATAAAATTTACGAAACTTCTATTTATGATGAACTGACCGATGATAGCCACAATACATTAAAAGTAACCCGATATAATTATGCTTACGAAAACGGTAAACTTGTAGGTGTCGCAAAGCAGGATGTTGATAAAGACGGACACCAATGGGGAATCTATCATGACGGAAGGTTTGATCCGTTCCCGATTTTTGTTAAAATGAAAGGTGACAAAGATTTTCATCAGGTACCGGTATATACTCCTGATGCACTCTTTGAACTGGACAAACGTTTTGATCCGTATAATTTTTAACTTGAATTTTGTATAGGCTTTCGGTACTATATTCTTTATAAAAATAAGGAGTTTTAATTCTTGTTATGACTTTGATTAATGAGAAATTTGTTGTTCACACAAAAGGTAATACTGAGATAAAAGATATTACCCGTCAGGTTCAAAATGCAGTTTACAAGCATTCTTTGCAAAATGCAGTTGTGTATGTATATGTTGCGGGAAGTACAGTTTCCATAACAAATATTGAATATGAACCGGGGTTGTTGAAGGATTTACCGGAAGCTCTGGATAAGATTGCTCCTGTGGTAAAAGATTATCATCATGATGATACCTGGCATGATGGCAACGGTTATGCACATGTCAGGGCTTCAATTATCGGAAACAGCACAATGGTTCCATTACTGGATGGTGCATTGCAGCTCGGGCAGTGGCAGCAGATTGTACTGATTGACTTTGATAATAAAGCCAGAACAAGAACTGTTCATGTGCAGATATTGTATTAAGTTTGCGAATAGTATAGGCTGTCAGGCATAATTTAAGACAATAAGACGAATTACTAAAGCTTCTGTCATCATGAAGAAGTTTCGGAATTTTTATATAGAAAATCCCCCCTACCCCCCTTTACAAAGGGGGCAAAGTAGTCTGCCTCCCTTTGTAAGGAGCAAAGGAAACGGGCGAACGCAGTGAGCCTTGTGACCCTGCTTCCGGAACGAAGTGAAGGGGAGGTGGCACGGAGCTGTAGGTTGGGCTTTCAGCCCAACGAGAAAATTACTTTATTTTCACTTTTTTTATTATAACCACCCCCTCACCCTAACCCTCTCCCATAGGGCGAGGGAATATTGGAGTAAAGTGAACAGTCAAACGATGTGAGCCTTATGACCCTGATTAATCTTTAAATTTTAAAAGTGTTTCAATATCAACATTAAGAGCATTTGCAAGTTCAAGAATTTTTCCTAAAGACATATTCTGCCGTCCGCATTCAATACAGGCCAAATAATTTTGGCTGATGCCCATTGTTTCAGCAAAAGCTTCTTGTGTTAAATCGAGTTTAATTCGTGCTATTTTAACGTTTTTCCCAAATCGTTTTAACAGTTCTTTTTTATTCATCTGTTATAATTTTATAATTATTGACTTATAACTTGTATTGTGCTATTAGTTATAAATAATTGATATATAATACAATATTTTGTTTAGTATGCGAATGAAAAAACGGTTAAAAAAATCTGTTATACAATTATTAAGTTGCCTTATACCTTTAAAGTCATTGAGAAAAAAGTTTAGGGACAGATTTATTCATGGTAAAATGAATAATAATAAAATAGTTATATCTGATGTTAATAAAAATGAGAATAATAACAAGATAATTGTAATTGATGGTCAAGGGAATAAAAAATTCTGTGAAAGTTTTCCTAATTTAGATGTTAAGTTTTTAGGTTCTAATAACTATATTGAAATAAGTGAATCTGCAAAAATTCTTAGCAAAACACAAATTATATGCACAGACAATGTTTATGTAAAAGTTGGCGAATTATGCAAGCTGCATTTAAAATTTTACGGAAGAATAAGTCCTTATGCAAAATTAATTATAGGTGATAAAGTTACCATGGGTGATGTATTTTTTATTTTGCATGATGAACCCGGGCTTGAAGTACGCATTGGTAATGATTGTATGTTCTCAGAACGTATAGTTGTAAGACCTTCTGACGGGCATAGTATTATTGATTATTATGACGAAAGAGTTTTAAATAAACCTGAACCGATTATTATTGAAGAGCATTGCTGGCTTGGAAGAAGAACTACCTTTTTGAAAGGTACACATGTACCGAAAAATTCTGTTGTCGGTGCTAATGCTCTGTTTACAAAATCATCAGGTTCACTAATAAATGACGGTTCCGGCGGTATATTTGCGGGTGTTCCAGCAAAACTTATCAGAGCCGGTATCACCTGGAATCGGTTACATACATATGATTACGAAAAAATGAGAAAACAGGAGCAATTTCAGTGTGACAGTATTACGCATATTTAGTGTAAACTACGATATAAATATCCCTTTAAAAACCTCTTGTATTTGAAATATGTTCCTGATAAAATTTAGTCATTGTATAAAGTAACTAGAGGGGATATAAATATGAGTAAAAGAGTTCTTTTATGTATTATGGATGGCTGGGGTATCAGTAAAAATCACCCTGAATATGATGCAACTAAATTGGCACACCCTGTGCACGTTGACGAACTTGAAAAAGAATATCCGTCAATCACAATTCACGCTGATGGGCAGTATGTAGGACTTCCTGAAGGCCAGATGGGTAACAGCGAAGTCGGTCACCTTAATCTTGGTGCCGGACGTGTTGTTCATCAGGATTTATCGAGAATTAACAGAGCAATTAAAGACGGTTCTTTCTTTAAAAATGAAAGATTCTTAATGGCTGTAAACCACGCTAAAAAGAATGATTCTGCTCTGCATATTTTCGGTCTGGTTTCCACAGGCGGTGTCCACTCCTCTTTGGATCACGTTTTGGCTTTGATTAAACTTGCAGCTGATGAAGGTTTGAAAAAAGTTTATGTTCACGCGTTTCTTGACGGTCGTGACACTCCTCCTCAAAGTGCTTGCACTTTCCTTGAGAAGGTTGAAGATGAACTTAAAAAATATAATCTTCCTCCTATTGCAACAATTATCGGCAGATATTATATAATGGACAGAGATAACCGCTGGGATAGAGTTGAAAAAGGTTATAACGCACTTCTTCTTGGTGAGGGTGAACATGCTGCAACCGCATGTGAAGGTGTAAAAGCATCTTATGCAAGAGGCGACAATGATGAATTCGTTCTTCCGACTGTTATCGGGGGTGAAGAAAGCAGAATTCACGATAACGATGCGATTATTTTCTTCAACTACAGACCTGACAGAGCAAGAGAAATTTCCAAAGCTCTTATGTTTGAAGATTTTGACGGGTTTAAGAGAAAGAAAGTTCTTAAAAATATTTGTTATATAACAATGACAAGCTATAATGAAGACTTTACTTTCCCTGTAGCATTTCCGAAAGAACATCTTGTAAATATTCTCGGTGATGTTTTGGAAGCTAACGGCATTCACCAGTTTAGAACAGCAGAAACAGAAAAATATGCTCATGTTACATTCTTCTTTAACGGAGGAATTGATGAGCCGCAGCCTCACGAAACAAGGGTTCTTGTTCCGTCACCGAAAGTCGCAACTTACGATATGCAGCCGGAAATGAGTGCTCCGGAAGTTTGTGAAAATGTATTAAAAGCAATCGATAATCCTGAATACGGATTTATCCTTGTAAACTTTGCAAATCCTGATATGGTAGGACATACCGGTGTTATTGATGCTGCAACTAAAGCTTGCCATGTTGTGGATGAGTGTGTCGGAAAAATTGCAGATGCCTGTGTTAAAAACGGTATTGTTATGCTTTTGACTGCCGACCATGGAAACAGCGAAGTTATGGTTAATGCTGATACAGGTAAGCCGCAGACTGCTCATACAACCAATAAAGTTCCGTTTGTACTAATCAATGCACCTAAAGATATGCAGTTAAAAGAGGATGGAGCTTTATGCAATATTGCCCCTACGGTTCTGCAGCTTCTTGACATTGAAAAACCAAAAGAAATGGATTGTGACTCATTGATTAAGTAAAATAAATAAGAGTGAAACATTTTATGTTTCACTCTCTTTTATAAAAAGGATAAAAATGACGGAAGAAAAAAAGTTAGATATAGATTTCACATTAAAGAAAAATAATATTGATGAACTGTTTTTTAACCTTTCAGAAAATCCGGAAGGTTTTAAAAATAAGGATTTCAGATATACATTGAGTTTGATTTATCAAACAGTGGAAGATGAATTTAAAGATGTGTTTTTGAGTCCGCATTCTCCGGCAAGAAATACAAATTTTTATCTTGTTAACGAAAATGATAAACTGTCATTTTTTGTCACTCCTACAAATAATTTTGAATATTACCTTAAATCAAAAGGCTCGCTTTTCCGATTCAGACCGCAGGTTCTGGAAAATGAAGTCGGATATTCAATGAGTCTTGATCTGGTGATGGATTATTTTGGCGGCTTCGGTGATGTTGTTGATATGGAATCTCTTACTCCGACTTTCGTTTATATGAATACTCTTGCTCATTTTGTAATGAAGCTGATTGAGAAATTGTACTTTATTCCGACAATAAAAACAAAAGGTACAATGTTCAGAATTGTTTATGAGCCGGTCATTCCTAATCAGCAGGTAGCAAGAATTATAAATCAGTTTGAGGAAAATATTCCGGAAAAACTCTTTATTAAAGGTGAAGTTCCAAAGAATTTCGTTAAAGACTTTATTCATCATTATATGAACTATGTAATTTATAAGTTTCTCGGGATTAAGGCTTATAAATTTAAGGATGTAAAATCAGGCACATATATGATTAAAGATTTGGAACAGCGTTCCGTCATGAGAGGTGTTGATATTGCGGAGAATATTTCGCAATGGTTTGACGAACTCTATCTCGGTAAGTATGATGTTATTCCGTTCTTTAAAATTGATAAAGTTGAAGATGAACTTTTCCGCTTGAAAGTGCATATTAAAAACAGAAAAACTGATGAAAGTGTTTTGATAGACGAACTTTATCATAAAGATAAAATATTTGATGCTAATTCTTCTGATATTGCAAAAATTGTTGAGAAACAGCTTAATTATGCTATCAAGTATATGCCGGAACTTGAAGATTTGTTTGAAGATGAAGATAAGCTTGCTCTTGACTTGAATTTGAATGAAGTTTATAAAATTATAACCCAGACTGCTTATTATCTTCAAAAGGCTCAAATAGAAGTTATTTTGCCAAAAGAACTTGTTAATATTGTTGTTCCGAGAGCTTCTATTAATGCGAAAGTTAAAGCTTCACGTTCTCAGGATTTGTCGGACTTGTTTAATAATACCGCTTCTTCAAAGATTTCTCTTGATGATATTCTTGAATTTTCATATGAAATTGCAATCGGAAATGAAAAAATTTCACTGGAAGAATTTAATAAACTCGTAGAGTCCAATAATGGTCTGATAAAATATAAAAATAAATATGTTCTTATTGATAAAGAAGAAAGTAAAAAGATTTTTGAACAGATTGCAAAAGCTAACTTCAAATCCTTATCAAGAATGGAACTTATACATGCTTCAATGTCAGGACAGCTTGCACAGTATGATTTTGACTATGATGATGCTTTTGCAAGAGTTATTCAGGACTTTACAAAACCGGTTGATGTTACCCCTCCGGAATCCTTAAAGGGCGAATTAAGACCGTATCAGCAGACAGGTCTTAAATGGCTGTGGACAAATGTTTCTAAAGGTTTCGGTGTTTGTATGGCTGATGATATGGGGCTTGGTAAGACCATTCAAATTATCAGTTTAATACTGAAGCTTAAAGAAGAAGGTACTTTAAAGAAACCTGTTCTTGTAATTTGTCCTACCACACTGATGGGTAACTGGATGAAAGAGTTGCAAATGTTTGCCCCTTCTCTTGATGCCGTAATTTATCACGGTGCTGAAAGACATCTGGAAGTTAATCATGATGTAATCCTTACAACATATGCAATTATGAGAATTGACGTTGAAGAACTTAAAAAGCAAAACTGGGGTATGGTAATTGTTGATGAGGCACAGAATATTAAAAATCCTGATACCGCACAAACACTTGCAATAAAAACGCTTAAAGCTGATGTGAAAGTCGCAATGACCGGTACTCCTGTTGAAAACAGGTTAACTGAGTTATGGAGTATTTTTGACTTTATCAATCAGGGATATCTCGGTTCGCTTCGTGAGTTCCAGAAAAGTTACGCTATTCCTATTGAAAGATTTAAGGAAACGTCACGTGCTGCAAAATTGAAAATGTCAGTTTCGCCGTTCGTATTGAGACGTCTTAAAACTGATAAACATGTAATTTCTGATTTACCTGAAAAGATGGTATTGAACGGATACTGTTATCTGTCAAAATCGCAGGCTGTTCTTTACGAAAAGACTTTGAACGAAATGATGGCGAAAATAAGCGAATTCTCCGGTATAAACAGACGCGGAAATATTTTCAAACTTATTACGGCATTGAAACAAATATGCAACCACCCTTATCAATTCCTGAAGTCAGGTGAAATGAGCAGAGAACTTTCCGGTAAAATGGATAAATGTATTTCAACCGTTCAAAGTATTCTGGATAACGGAGAAAAAACTCTTATCTTTACTCAATATAAAGAAATGGGAGATATTCTTTGTAAAGTTATAGCGGAAGAATGTAATACAGAACCTCTGTTCTTCCACGGTTCACTGACCGTTCCGCAGCGAGAGGATTTGATAAACAGATTCCAGAATGAAGATGACGCTAAAATTATGATATTGTCATTGAAAGCAGGCGGTACCGGCTTGAACCTCACAAAAGCAACTAACGTAATTCATTACGACTTATGGTGGAATCCTGCGGTTGAAGATCAGGCAACAGACAGAACTTATCGTATAGGTCAGGACAAAAACGTTATGGTTCACCGTATGATTACTCTCGGAACTTTTGAAGAAAAAATTGATGAGATGTTAAAATCTAAAAAAGAACTTGCAGATCTTGCGGTTTACGAAGGCGAAAAGATTATTACGGAACTCTCCGACGAGGAAATTTACGAAATCTTTACATTATCAGCATAACAGGCAAGTTTGTTTTGAAATTTAAAGCAGGGCTTGAATTTTAAAATTTTTCAGTTTATACTGAAATTGGTCGCACGTACTACAAGTAACTATGAAAGGTGGTGAAAATATAAATGGCAGAAGTTAAAGTCGGTGAAAATGAAAGCATTGAAAGTGCTTTAAGACGTTTCAAAAAGAAAATACAAAAAGCCGGTATCCTTTCAGAAGTAAAAAAACGTGAAAGATATGAAAAACCGAGCGTAAAAAGAAAACGTAAATCTGAAGCTGCTCGTAAAAGAAAAGTTTAAGATTTATTTAAAACTCAATATAAATCAAAAATCCTCTGGAAAACTTCAGGGGATTTTTGTTAAATTTATTTTCTACTCGTAGTATTATTGCTAAATTACGTTATATATGATATACTTTAATTTGTATTAGAGACAGGAGTTATTGTTATGGTTCATTGGCAAATATTTTTGATTGCAGGGGTTGTTTCTCTTATTTTAGAGATGATTGTGCCTTCGATGTTCTTTTTGAATTTTGCAATTTCAGGAGTTTTAACAGCAATTATTTCACTCTGGGTTACTGATATAACTGTTCTGGTTATTGATTTTGCCGTAATTGCACTGTTATCAATTATTCTTTTAAGACCTTTCTTATTGAAAACTTTGAAAAGTTCAAAAGAAAAAGAAACAGGGGTTAAATCCGAATATATCGATCAAATTGCAAAAGTCGTCCAGCCTGTTAATAAGTTTGCAGGTGTCATTACAGTTTATGATGAACGCTGGGAAGCCAGAGTTGAAAATGATGACGAAATTCCGGAAGGAACAGAGGTTCGTATTATTAAAAATGACAGTTTAATTATGTATGTAGAAAGGGTTTAAAATATGCCGATACTTTTGATTATTATTATTGTTGCGATTATTGTTTATGTTGCAAAAGGTATTTTAATTGTTCAGCAGGCGGAAGTTATGATTATTGAACGCCTCGGTAAGTACGAAAAAACTCTTGAATCGGGATTGAATTTTATATTCCCTATTCTTGAAGCTCCAAGAGGAATTGCAAGAAAAATTTCTCAAAGAGGTTATGACGGTCAGGTGTATTCTTATACAAAGGAAACTAAAAGAATTGATTTAAGAGAAACGGTTTTTGATTTCCCGCGTCAGAATGTTATTACAAAAGATAATGTTACTATCACAATCAACGCTCTTTTGTATTTCCAGATTATAGATGCTAAAAAGGCTGTTTATGCTATTGCAAACTTGCCTGAAGCTATTGAAAAATTAACACAAACTACATTAAGAAACCTTGTAGGCCAGCTTGATTTGGATGAAACTCTAGTTTCAAGAGATAAAATTAATCAGGAGCTGCGTGCAATTCTTGATGAAGCTACAAACAAATGGGGCGTAAAAGTTAACCGTGTTGAACTTCAGGATATTATTCCTCCTGCTGATATTCAAAGCTCAATGGAAAAACAAATGAAGGCTGAAAGAGACAGACGTGCAGCCATTCTTGAAGCTGAAGGTTTGAAAAAATCAGCTATCCTTAAAGCAGAGGGGCAGAAAGAAGCTGCTATTAATCAGGCAGAAGGTGAAAAGCAGGCTGCAATTCTTCGTGCTGAAGGTGTTGCACAGGCCAGAGTTATTGAAGCTGATGCAGAAAAAGAAGCTATCCACAGAATTATTGATGCTCTCGCAGATAAAGGTCAGCCTGATAAATATCTGATTGCAATGAAATATCTTGAAACTTTATCGGATATTACTGCCGGTGAAAATAATAAAGTTGTTTACATGCCGTATGAAGCTACCGGAATTCTTTCTTCCGTTGACGGGATTAAACAGATGTTTGACAAAACCGTTAAATAGAATTTTGGATTTATACATGAGAAACACTCTTTTTAAGGGTGTTTCTTTTTTTATTTAGAATTTTCAAATAAAAAATAGAAAATTCTAACGTTTTTTTTATGTTTTTGGTAAAATAATCTTAGACATTTACTAGAAAAGGAAGAAGAAATGATAAAAACTAGAATGAAATCGCATAATTGCGGAGAGCTTAATCTGAACAACCTTGGTGAAGAAGTCGTTTTGTCCGGTTGGGCTTCTACAATCCGTGATTTGGGCGGAATTTTGTTTGTGGAATTGAGAGACAGAAGCGGATTTTTTCAGATTGTTGCAAACCCGCAGATTAATCCACAGGTTCACAAAGTTCTTGAAAAAGTCAGAACAGAATATGTTATTACGGTAAAAGGTAAAGTTTCAAAAAGACCGGAAGAAACTTACAACGAAAAATATCCTACAGGTCAGGTTGAAATGTATCCTGAAAGTATTGAAATCCTTTCGGAAGCTAAAACTCTGCCTTTTGTCCTTGATGATGAAAATGTGTCTGAAGATGTACGTTTGAAGTACAGATATCTTGATATCAGACGTGATGCAATGAAAGATAAACTCGTTTTGCGTCATAAAATTGTGCAGGCTGCAAGAAATTATATGAATAATTTAGATTTTCTTGAAGTTGAAACTCCTATTTTGATTAAAACAACGCCTGAGGGTGCAAGAGATTATCTGGTTCCGTCACGTGTTCAGGAAGGTAAATTCTATGCATTGCCGCAGTCTCCTCAGATTTTTAAACAATTATTGATGGTTGGCGGTATTGAAAGATATTACCAGATTGCAAAATGTTTCAGAGATGAAGACCTTCGTGCAGACAGACAGCCTGAATTTACTCAAATTGATATTGAAATGTCATTTGTTGAACAGCAGGATGTAATAAGAGTTGTTGAAGGTTTGATTGTTGATACATTTAAAGCTGCAGGAGTTGAGGTTAAACCTCCGTTTATTCAAATGCCTTGGCAGGAAGCTATGGATAGATTCGGTTCTGATAAACCTGATACACGTTTCGGTTTAGAATTGTTTGATATCGGTGATATTATCTTAGAATCAAACTTTGAAATCGTTAAAAATACACTGCTCAACGGCGGTATTGTAAGAGGTATCAGAATCCCGGGCGGAGCTAAATATTCAAGAAAAGATATAGATGATATTACAAAACTTGCGGTATCTTTTGGTGCAAAGGCTCTTGCTAACATTATCTACAATGAAGACGGCACTGCTAAATCGCCGGTATTGAAATTCGTAACCGAAGAACAGGCAAAAGCTATTCAGGAAAGAGCTGGTGCTGAAGCCGGTGACATTATATTCTTTGTTGCTGATAAACCAAAACTTGTTTATGATATCATGGGCAGATTAAGATTACATTTCGGCAAATCATTAAACCTGATTGATGAAAGTAAACACAATCTTTTATGGGTTGTTGATTTCCCAATGTTTGAATGGTCAGATGAAGAAAACAGATATATGGCAATGCACCACCCGTTCACTTCCCCTTGTATGGAAGATTTGGACAAGCTTAAATCAGGTGATTTGGGTAACGTTAAGTCAATCGCATATGATATTGTTTATAACGGAACCGAACTCGGCGGCGGGTCTGTCAGAATTCATTCATCCGAAGTTCAGTCTGCAATATTTAAGGCTCTCGGTTTAACCGAAGATGAAGCTAAAGAAAAATTCGGGTTTATGGTTAATGCACTTCAATACGGAACTCCTCCTCATGCAGGGCTTGCAATCGGTCTGGACAGACTTGTTGCATTGCTTGCAAGAACTGATTCAATCCGTGATGTTATTGCTTTCCCGAAAAACTCGGGTGCAAAAGACCTTATGAGTGATGCTCCGGGTGAAGCCTCGCTGCAGCAGTTGAGAGAACTTCACTTGAAAAGTACAGTAACTCATAAATAGTTAACTAAAAATCTAAAAAGGTTCAGCACATACGCTGAACCTTTTTAATTTTAAGATACATTTGTCGGAACATAATAACTTTTTGCAAAAAATTCATTTTTGGTGGATTCTCTTACATTGTGCAAAACTGCTCTGAAATCAACATTAGGATATTGCTCTGTAAATTTTTGTTCCACATACTGCGATATTTTTGCAGATAGAGTTTTTTCAAATTCTTTTTTTAGTGCCTTACGTTCTTTTCTTGAAGAACATAATTTTAACTCTTCTTTTAATTGAGCTTTTAGTGTGTCGTAGCATTCGTCGTACCAGGCATCTATTTGTTTTTTGTATGCTTTTGTTTCCTTTTTGATTTGGCTTTTTTCTGAACTGCTATAGTTCATGCTTTCTGAAATTTCTTTGTATTTATCGAAAGAGTTATATGAATCCTCAAAGGCATTATCTGTTTTTTCAAAATTTGCGTAGAGGTTACCCGTTTTTGCAGTTGTTTGTGAAGTGTTGTCAGTGTATGCTGTATTTGTATTTGTATTTGTTGTGCCAGAAGTGTTTTTTGCAGGAAGTGAGATATTATTGTCTTGAGCATACTTTCTAATTGCATCATCTCCTTGTGCTACAATTTCAGGAGGAATTCCGTATTGGGCTCCTAACATCTGTTCCGGGGTTTGAGGCATTGGAATCATCTCTTGTTGTCCTGATTGCGGCATAGGGAAATTAAATAAAGATGCTCCTTGCGGCATATTTTGCAGCTGCATTTGTATAATAGGAGAAGGTGCTCCGAATATACTGTTTGGTGCTGGCTGCTGTGGATCTCCAAATTGGCTTTTCAGTTGATTTTTTGCTTCTTCTAACGAAATCCCGTTGGCTTGTGCATATCTCATTGCATCAGCTTCAGGGTTTCCGGTAAGCCCGAATTGTGCTCCGCTAATGTTGTTTGTTGACATACAAATCTCCTTTCCTTGTGTTTATTGGCTATATTTAATATAAAAATTATTTTTGCTAAAAATTGCCAGTTTATATGAAATTAAATGTATAAAATACTATAATATAGATGTATAGTCACATTACAGCTTTACAAAAATTAATATAAAATACATTTAATCGGTTTTAATAATTTAGTATGAAGTTTTATTTCTATGGGTATAAAGAAGCAACTTGGTCAAAAAATAAGAAGAATACGTTTGAATCGTGGCTTAACTCAGGAGCAGCTTTCAGAAATGATTGATGTTTCCCAAAGAACGCTGAGCGGAATTGAAACCGGGGATAATTTTGTTACTGCAGAAACTTTTGATAAACTGTCTAAATCATTGAATGTTTCCATTGAAGATTTCTTTTTTACGGAACATTTAAAATCTGAAGAAGAATTATCAGATGAAATCATTAAATCTGTAAAACTTTTGAAAAATAATCATCAAAAATTGGAATTCCTCTATAGAATTGTTCAGGCTCTCAAACTGGAATAGTAAAAATAATATTTAGTAAATTGATTATATTAATTTTACATCGTTTTGTAATATAATTAAGCTATGCAAATATTTACCGAATTAAATAGAAAAACTGATTTATCCCTTGCACTCGGTTATTTTGACGGGGTGCACCTGGGTCATAAGGCAGTTATTTTATCTGCCGTAAATTTTGCACATAAGAACGGTAATAAATCTGCGGTTATAACCTTCAAAGAGCATCCGTGCTGCTTTTTCTATGGTGTCTGTCCGAAATATATTCTGACCCGGGAAGACAGGCTATTTCATATTGAGGCTCTCGGAGTGGACTATGTGTATATTCTGGATTTTAATGCCAAACTCTGCATGTTGTCTGCTCAGGATTATTTAAAAAATGTGTTAATTGATAACTTTTCTCCGAAATCAATTTCGACTGGTTTTAATCACTATTTCGGAGCTAAAAAGTCCGGCGGAGTTGATTTACTTACACAAATGCAGTCTGTTTACGGGTATAAATATTTTGAAGTTCCCCCACAGAAGATTGGAAAAGACACAATAAGCAGCACTGTAATTCGAAATGCACTCTCTAAAGGGCAGATTGCCAATGCTAACGAAATGCTGGGGTACAATTTTACAATAAGCGGTGAGGTTATTAAAGGTCAGCAGCTGGGGCGTAAAATTGGATTCAGGACTGCAAACTTAATGTATCCTCCGGAACTTATCGATTTGCCGTTCGGTGTTTATTCCGTTATTGTGCATTACCAAAATGCAGTCTATCGCGGAATTACAAATTTCGGCATTAGACCTACTGTTTCTAATACTAATCAGTGTTCTTTAGAAACTCATATTCTGGATTTTGACAGAGATATTTATGGTGAAAATATTGCCGTTGAATTTCTAAAGATGATTAGATTAGAAAAAAAATTTGCTTCAATAGAGGAATTAAAAAAACAAATTAAAGATGATATTGCACATATTTAATTACTTTATTAACGCCTGAATTTCCTTAAATTTCGGGTTCTTTGCACCTTTTAACCATTCAAATAAAGCAATTTCAACACAGGAAATTTTTGCTCCGTTTTGCTGCATGATTTCAATTCCCTGCTTGAATTCGTATTTGTTGCGGCTTGCACAGGCATCTTTTATTACATAAACTTCATAACCGGCTTCAATCAGCGCTGCAGCAGTCTGGTGTACACAAATATGCGTTTCAATGCCAAATAAAACAATCTGTTTTTTACCGTAAGCTGCAATTTTTTCAGGCATACCATCTTCTAACAATGCGTTAAATGAAGTTTTTTCTACAATTTCAGTATCGGGTGGCAACACTGCTTTTAACTGAGGTACAGTATTACCTAAGCCTTTCGGGTACTGTTCTGTTACAAGTACCGGAATTCCGAGTGCTTTTGCCGCACTGGCTACTTTTACAGCTTTGGATACAACAATATCTTTATCTAAAGCTGCCACAAGTCTTTCTTGTATATCAATTATCATTAGCAAACTGTTCTGTGCAGAAAGTGTATTCATAAAATTTTCTCCTTATTTAATGGTTGTTTTAAACTCTTCTATAAAGCTTTCAAGTATTTCTGTAAGTTTGTCAGTTGTTATTTGTTTTATGGAAAGCAAAATTTCTCTATTCTCCGGACTGTCCAAGCCTGCATGATTTATGTTGATTCTTATTTTAGTAAATCCGGTATAAACAAGTTTAAGCAGGCTTGTTTGTTTTGTGCTTGTCAAGCGGAAAACACTCTGAATTTCATCGGTGTATTGTTCGATTTTTGTATTTTTTAATTTATTTTCGTAATTTTTTTGCATTCTGTAAAATACAGGAGTTATTACTTTTTCTAATTTTTTATCAAATGCATGTTTAAACAACTTATAATTTGAGGTCATTTCTGCCGGTATGTCGAGCCAGTCGTCCTGAATATTATTACCCTTTTTTGCATAAATTACAGTTTCATCATTACTCAGCATTGCATCAGACAGGGCACACATTGCTTTCTTTTCCGCTAACTGATATGTATAATTTTTAATTTCACAAATGCCGGCTTTTACAGTGATTTTTCCGTCAAGTTGA
>JADIND010000078.1 GCA_017694215.1 Candidatus Scatousia excrementipullorum
TATTATAAGTACGTATCAAATCGTTATAAAAAGGCTCTTAATAGCCCTATATTTAATGATTTTATTTTTGATATTAAAATCAATGATGCAAGAATGGAGCTTTTGAATGACAATAACATGTATAATCTGATATTTCTGGACGCTTTTACCCCTGCAAAGTGTCCGGCTCTATGGAGTATAGATTTTTTTAAGCTTCTTTTTAAGCATCTGGATTATAACGGAAAAATTCTTACTTATTCAAATTCAGCAGCAATAAGAAATGCTTTTATTGAAGCAGGATTTAATGTCGGTAAAATTTACAGCACATCACAAAATAAATATACTGGCACTATTGCGGTTAAAAATAAAAAATTTATAAAACATAAGCTTTCAAATTACGATTTAGGACTTCTGAAAACCAAAGCAGGTATATTTTATCGTGATGAAAATCTAAACGGCCAAAACGAGGCTATAATAGAACGACATAAAATTGATGTTGAAAATTCTAACCTTATGTCAAGTTCGCAGTACATAAAACAGTATAAAAAACATACGGAGGCTATATGATATATGATGTTGTCGTTGTAGGCGGAGGAACCGCAGGATGTGCCGCTGCTTACACTGCAGGCAAATTAGGACTTAAAACGCTTTTAATCGAGAGAAAAATACATCTTGGCGGCACAATTACGTCAGCTCTTGTAATTCCGGTAATGAAATCCGGAAACAATCAGATAAATACATCTTTTCGTGAGGCCCTGACAGCTGAATTAAAGCGTCTTGGGGGGCAGACTACCTTTCAAAACAATTCCGGATGGTTTAATCCTGAACTTGCTAAAATAGCACTGGATAATCTGATGAGGGAAGCAAACGTTGAAGTTTTCTTCGATACTCATATAATTGATGTAAAACATGAAGGAAAATTAATTAAAAAGATAAAAATTTCCAAAGAAATATTATCGGTATCTAACGACCCGTTAGAAATGGAACATAAAAAATTATCAGTATCTATCGAGGCGAGATATGTAATTGATGCAACAGGAAATTGTGAAATCGGAAAAATTTGTGACTGCAGATTTTTAGAAAAAGATAAAGAATTTCAACCTGTTACGCTAAGATTTATGATGGGCGGAGTTGACTTAAAAACTTTTTCTGACTGGATTCTTGATTATGACAAAGACAGAAATGTCACAACATGTGAGGTTATAGACGGCGAAATACACATGTCAACGGCATATACGTGGGATAAGGACAGAAAATGGGCATTAGAACCGTTATTTACAGATGCAGTGAAGAAAAAAATCCTTAAACGATACGATACAAACTATTTTCAAATTTTTACGGTGCCCGGGATGCCCGATACTGTTGCGTTTAACTGTCCTAGAATAATTGATTACAACAATTCTCTGGAGGTAAAAAGTATATCCAAAGCACTACTTATTGCTCGTCAAAATATATATAGATACCTGACCTTTTGTAAAAAATATTTTCCCGGCTTTGAGAACGCATATATTTCCAATATAGCAGACATGCTAGGAGTAAGAGCCTCCAGACGTATTATGGGCAAATATATTTATACTCTGGAAGATTTAAAAGCCGGAAAGACATTTGAGCATCCGGTTGTAATTTCTAATTATCCTGTTGATGTTCATTCGCATAAACAAAACGGTTCTACGTTAAAGACATATTGTGAATATCAACTTCCGCTTGAATCTTTAATGTCAGCGGATTATGACAATTTATTTGTTGCGGGAAGATGTCTGTCTGCAGATTATATGTCACAAGGTGCATTGAGAGTTCAGTCGAGCTGCTTTTCAATGGGGGAGGGTGTTGCAAAATACATCAGGAGCCTGATTCAAGCTTAGAAATAAGAATTTGGGCAGCATTTAAAAGAGGATCTATTGTCGGAGAAAACGGCGGAGAGTATGTTAAATCGTTATTATAAAACTCATCTACTGTTAATTTTGCAATAAGTGCCGTTGCAAGTGTATTAATTCTTTTGTCCGCATCGCCAGCACCAATCCCCTGTCCGCCGATAAGCCGTTTTGTCTTTTTGTCCGCAACCAATTTAAGGGTAATATTGTTTGCATCAGGCATATAGCCGACTTTATCGTATTTAGTGACAGTTGCGGACACAGTTTCATAACCAAGTTTTTTCGCTTGTGTTTCGGTAAGTCCGGTCATTGACATAGTAAGTTTCATGCATCTTGTTACTGCAGAGGCAAGAACACCCGGAAATTCGTCCTCAAAACCGCATGCATTCATCGCGGCACATCTGCCTTCCTTATTTGCATTTGAGCCCAGCGGAACCCATACAGGTGTATTCGAAATTAAGTGAATTTCTTCGACACAATCACCACATGCATAAATATCACTAATATTTGTTTCCATTTTGGGCGTAACTTTAATTGCACCGGTTTCCCCGAGTGAAATACCTGCATCTATTGCTACTTCCACATTCGGAACAACACCGGCACAAAGTATTACAAGATTGGTTTCAATTTCTTTGCCGGAGGCGGTTTTAACTGATGTTACCCCCGAATTATCGCCAACCATCTCTGTCACACTGTCAGAAGTAATAATTTCAAATTTGCCGTCATTAATGCTCATTAACTGATTTTTTATTAATTCCGAGATATCTGAATCAAACATAGGCATAATAGTAGGATTTCTTTCTATCAGAGTTGTATAAAGCCCTTGCTTTACACAAGCTTCCAGAAGTTCAATACCTATGTAGCCTCCTCCGATAATAACAGCATTTTTTGAAGATTCTACCTTTTCCCTTATAGCAATTCCGTCTTCAATAGTTCTCAGAGTAAAAACATTATTTAATGCAACATGTTTAATATTTGGAATAAAAGGTCTTGCACCTGTTGCGAGTATAAGTTTATCATATCTTACTAGAAAACATTCAGGAGTCTCTAAATTTTCAACAAGAATCTGCTTTGTTTTAGGAATAATCTTAGTTATTTTGTGCCGCAGGTGAACATTTATTCCGGATAATGCAAATTCTTCCGGAGTACGTACCAGAAGGGTCTTGTAATCTTCAAAATTACCCTCTATATAGTACGGAAGCCCGCAGGCAGAATAGGAAACATGCGTATCCTGTGTATAAATATCAATTTCCGCATCAGGTAACAATCTTCTTGATTTTGCGGCGGCCTTTGCACCCGCGGCTACACCGCCTACTATAACTATTTTCATAACATATTGATGTTAAAATATATATTCTGAAAAAAACATTACGCAACCGGCTAGTTTATTCCGGAAGTTGCCAGAAATGTTTCGAGCATAAATTCACAATATGAATCAAGGTCATTTTTGAACTCATCGGCTCTATTTATCAATCCGTTTAACTCAACTATAATTTCTTCTCTTTTTAAATCATCATACATGATACACACTCCTCATATCTACATGTAATGAATCGGAAGCATGGGATAGAAACTTTAATTTTTTAGTATAATTGTTACATTGATTAAAAATTTAGCAAAAAATTTAATTTACGAATTTTAAGAATATTACTTTAGAAGGAGAAAATTATGAATATAAACAAAATAGCTTATCACCCAAATTTTCAGGCAAAATTTATTTACAATGAAGATATTATGGATTTAACAAAAAAAGAAATTAAGACAGGCAGACAAGATGCACTGTGTAAGGCATTGGACAGTCTTGACGAAACTCACAAAAATGTACGACTGCTACTGCATAAGGAAAATGGAAATTACATAGTAAGGAACTTATACAACAATAATTCAGTTGTGTGGGCTGATAAAGCGGACAACAGCAGGGAGATAATGAAATTAAGCAATCCTTTCTCTGATAGCTATTATCGACTTTTTTCTAACGGAATAAAACCTACAGACGACAGAAAAGCAGGTAAATTAGCCGTAAATGTAGCGGATAAATATTACACCGACTACGTTCCGGATTACCATATCGGGAAGCTTGTTGATGCTTCATTTTAAAAATTAGTCAGTTTCATTATAAACAAGTTTTTTTCTTAAATTCCACTGGATTAAAGTTAAAATCAGAATTATAATAAATAAAACGTAGGCAATAGCACTTGCTTTGCCTGCGTTAAAGTATTCAAAAGCATTTTTATATATAGCATAGACAAGAACGTTCGTGCTGTCGAGAGGGCCTCCCTGAGTCATCAGATAAATTAAATCAAAAATCTGGAATGAGGATACAGCTGTAATAATGACAACAAAGAAAATCGTCGGAGATAAAAGCGGTATTGTGACATAAAAAAATGTTTCAAGAGGAGTTGCACCATCTATTTTTGCAGCCTCAAACATACTGTTAGATATTCCGCTGAGGGATGATAGAAAAATTATCATGTTATATCCGATAAGTTTCCAAACAGACACAATAATCAATGCAGGCATTGCCCAGTGAGGGTCGTAAAGCCAGTTTACATGAATCTGCAAAACCTTGTTTAGAAGCCCTATATTCGGGTCAAAAATCCACTGCCATATAATTCCAATCACAATCATAGGAGTTATAAAAGGCAGAAAATAAGCCGTTTTAAAAAATTCAGAGCCTCTGATTTTACGATTAAGAATTGAAGCCAGAATAAGCGGAATAATTACGCCAAAAATTGAAGTTGCAAGTGCAAAAATAACCGTATTTAATAAAATTTTTCCAAATAGCGGCTCCGTTAAGATTTCCTTATAGTTATCAAAACCAACAAATTCAATAGGATTAAGCAAATCCCATTTGGCAAAGCTCAGTCCGAATGAAAAAAATATAGGTATAATTATAAAAATTATAATTCCTGTAACAGCAGGAAGTATAAAAAGCCATGCTGCATACTTTTCAGTGTTTAGAATATGGTTAACAAATCCGGTTAATTTATTCATGTTATAATTATACTATAGCAAATGAGTTAAGGGGAGAATTTAACATGCAGAAATATGAACATGCATTCGGTAAGAATGACATCAGAGGAATCTATGGGGAAGATATTACCGAAGAGTTATACACAGCAACAGGTAAAGGACTTGTAAAATATCTTGAAAAAGAGTCAGAAAAACAACCCTCTGATATGTGGATAACTGTTTGTATGGATGCTAGAACTCATTCACCATCGCTTTGCAAAGCCTTGATTGCCGGAATAATTTCAACCGGAGCTAACGTTATTGACTTAGGGCTTGCTCCGACACCAATCGGATATTATTCGGAAGCTGTTGGAGTTCCACCGGAATTGACTGAAGGCAAAGGAGTATTATCTGCCTGCATTATAACTGCAAGCCACAACCCTAAAGAATATAACGGGATGAAAATGACTTTCAAAAAACAGACACTCAATGAAAGCCAGATTAAAGAAGTCAGAGATATTACTTTTGAAATTCTGCAGTCTGCCCAAAATAATTCAGCGAAAAAAGGACAGATAAAAAAATATAATATAATTCCGGACTACATCAAAGAAATGAAAGAAAAATTTGGAAATGTTGGCAGGGGAGTTAAGGTTGTTGTTGACAGTGCCAATGCAACCGGCGGTATTGTAGGCCCTGAATTATACAGAGAGATAGGCTGTGATGTTGTGGAATTATTTTCTGATCCTGACGGAAATTTCCCAAACCACCACCCGAACCCGAGCGTTGAAAAAACTCTTGATATTTTAAAAGAAACCGTTATAAAAGAGAAAGCTGACATAGGAATTGCCTATGACGGCGACAGCGACAGAATCGGCGTTGTTGACAATAAAGGCAGATATTTGACAGGCGATAAGCTTCTTTTAATATATGCTCTTGATTTGATTGCTGACTGCAAGAAAAAAGGGATAACTCCTAAAATTGTGAGTGAAGTTAAATGTTCACAGGTTTTATATGATACAATTAACAACTGCGGAGGCGAAGCCATCATGTGCAAAACCGGCCACGGTTATATTAAAGGCAAGATGAAAGAAACAGGAGCTATTCTTGCCGGCGAAATGAGCGGTCATACCTTCTTTAAAGACAGATACTACGGATTTGATGATGCAATTTATGCCGGCTGCAGAATTATTGAAATTATCGCAAAACATAAAGCGTTGAAACAGGACTTTAGTATTCGTGAAATGCTTGAGCCTTTTGATAAAGTGTTTACATCAGCAGAGGTTCGTTTTCCTTGTCCGAATGAACTGAAAAAATCGACCCTTCTTGAAGTCCAACAGATTGTAGAAAATAACAGGGATATTTTTGGCTCTCCTATTAAAGATATCATAACACTTGACGGGATGAGAATTGTATTTGACGGTGGTTTTGCTCTAATCAGACAAAGTAATACCGAACCCGTTTTTACGCTGCGTTTTGAGGCTAAAACTAAAGAGGAATGTGAAAAATTCCAAAATTGTATGACAGGATTGCTTGAAAAAATTCTTGATAAAGCAAAAGTGTAAAAATATGATTGAAAACCTTGAACAGCTTAAACTCGCGATAGAAGTAGAGGAAAAACACCGCTACATAGATATTCGCGGCAAAAGCCAGTGCTTTTCAAGTTTTATAAAAAAAGAAGCACATAAACAATACAAACTCTCGGGAAAAAATCCACGCTGGGCTGTTATTATTGAAACTTTTGAGCATTACCCTTTCGCATCCGTTAATGAACGCAGACGGGCTATTGATACGCTGATTAAGGTTATAAAGTCTGAAATTAAAACCTCAAAAGTTCCGCCTGAAGAAATTTCAGAAAACCATGAAATTCCTAAAAACCCGAATGAAGTTGACGTTATGTATGTTAAAGGAGTGGGGCCTAAAGTCGCATACAAACTTAACAAACTAGGAATTTACACAGCAAATGATTTAATGTGTTATTTTCCGAAAAAACATGTTGACTACTCATCCAGAACACTGATTAAAAATTTAAAAGAAGGCGATAATACAACAGTTTTCGGGTATATTAAGTCTGTTTCCGCATTTAATACTAAAAATAATCTTTCCGTTGTGAAAGTTACGGTAGCAGATGAAAGCGGAAATCTTGAGTTAAGTTTTTTTAACGCAAAAGGAAATCGATTTACACTGGAAAGAACTAAGGCTCAATTTCCGCACAATGCAGGCATAATGCTCTCCGGAACCGTTAAAGTTAACAATTATAATCATAAACTAACAATAGATAAGCCGACTTATTCAATTATGACAGGAGAATTTCTCGAAGGACAAAACGCCAATCTAAATCTCGGCAGAATAGTTCCTGTATATACAGTTTGTGAAGATTTAAGCATTAAAACCCTGCGGAAAGCAATTTATAATGCTATACAGCTTTATAAAGACTACATTGTCAATATTATTCCTGATGAAATAAGAGAACGGCTTGGAATTATGGATAAAAAACTTGCCGTGGAGCAGATTCATTTCCCTGATAGCAATGATTCGCTGGAACATGCACGGTTCAGCCTTATTTTTGAAGAACTTTTTCTGGTTCAGCTGAAATTAGTCAGGATAAGAGAAGAAAACAGTACAAAATCAGCTCTTGCATTAAAAATAAAACAGGATGGTCTGGTTGAAAAATTTATAAAGAGTTTGCCTTTTGAATTAACAGGAGGACAGAAAAAAGCAGTAAATGAAATTCTGAACGATCTAAATTCTGAAAAGCCAATGGCAAGACTTTTACAAGGAGATGTCGGGAGCGGGAAGACTGTTGTGGCGTGCATAATGCTTCTAGCAGGTGTTGAAAACGGCTATCAGGGAGCATTAATGGCTCCAACCGAAATTCTTGCCCAGCAGCATTATAATAATCTGATTCAATGGCTTACCCCGTTAGGTTTAAGTGTCGGCTTATTTTTAGGAAGTCAGGGTAAAAGAGTTCGTGACAAATTTCGCCAGGATTTGTTGAACGGTCAAACAAATATTGCAGTCGGAACCCATGCACTTATTCAAGAAGGTGTCGAATTTAACAATCTAGGGGCAATAGTTGTTGATGAACAGCACAGATTCGGTGTAAAACAGCGTAATATTTTAAGAAAGAAATCTCAAAATCCGCAAATGCTTACAATGACTGCTACACCTATCCCGAGAACTCTGGCTATGACGGTTCATGGAGATTTGGACTTAACAGTAATTGATGAATTACCAAAAGGCCGGCTGCCGATTATAACAACTCTCACATCTTCTCATAAAAGCGTTTATGATTTAATTCAAAGAGAAGTTGAAAAGGGGCGTCAGGCATATGTTGTGTATCCGCTGATTGATGAGAGTGAAACACTTTCTGCAAAAGCGGCAACAGTTGAGGCAGAGCATCTTCAAGAGGAAGTTTTCCCTCAATTTAAAGTTGGTCTTTTGCACGGAAAACTTAAAAATGATGAAAAAGAACAAATTATGGCAGATTTTAAAAATAAAAAGTATGACATACTTGTTTCAACTACAGTAGTGGAAGTCGGAGTTGATGTGCCGAATGCGACAGTTATGGTTATTGAAAATGCAGAAAGGTTCGGACTTTCTCAGCTTCATCAGTTGAGAGGCCGCGTCGGAAGAAGTGCTTTGCAGTCATATTGCGTTCTTGTTTCAGGTTCACGCTCACAGGAAACAAGAGAACGTCTTGGAATTATGACACAAACTAACGATGGATTTGTTATTGCAGAAAAGGATTTACAGTTAAGAGGCCCGGGAGAATTTCTCGGAACCCGTCAGAGCGGTCTGCCGGATTTGATAATTTCTGATATTGTGAGAGATGCTAAAATCTTAGAGCTTGCACGAAATGAAGCTATTGATTTTGTAAAAACCCACAATCTGAACGATTATCCGCTTTTACAAAAAATTACCTCACTTCAAATGTTTAACGGCATTGATATTTAAACAACCGGTTTTCATTAAGAAATATTAAGATAAAAATCCCTAAAAAGGCAATTTTATAATCTTTAAATACTTTATATATATAAGGATTAAGAGAAAAGGGATAACTATATGGTAATGAGATACGGAATTGACGGAATAGGATATATGCCTGCAACACGAAGCAGCAACACAACTTATATTCAAAATAACTTTTACGGGAACAGTGTGTACTCCGGAAATGCGAATTTTGGATATAACGGATACGGCTGTGGCTGCTGCGGCGGTTACAGCGGAAGCTGTTTCGGATTCGGTTTTGCCGGCGGGTATCCGCCTCCTCCGCCGCCATCTCATCATTACTGCGGTGACAACGAGCTCCCGGGCATAGCAAAATGGTCACTCGGAATCGGCGTAACAAGTTCACTTGTCGGATTAGGTATAAAATTATTTTCTAAAAATTCATAAAAGCACTTTTAATAAGTGCTTTTTTTATTGACCAAAATCAGCTTATAGCTTTAAAATTTAAAATATTTGTAAAGAAATGTAAAGATATATACTTAAAATTAGCAATTATCTATTTATTATATACTTTATATATACAAGAGAGTAAAACAAGAGAGGTATAAAGAACATGGCTTCCTATATGCAACCTAGATCAAATTTAGGCGGTATCGCAAGACAACCTTTTAGACCGGGACAATGGCAAGGGTTTAAGGGTGTCTCAAGAAATACCACTTATATTCAAAACAACTTCTACGGAAGCAGTGTTTTCGGAGCGAACCGCAATTACGGCTACTATACTCCGCAGCCAAGCTATCACCAATGTGATGGCGGCGGTGATATGCCGAAATGGATGAAATGGATGGTCGGACTCGGTATGGGTTCATCACTTCTCGGCGGTATTTTGAAATTATTCCAGAAAGATGAACAAGGCGGTGATACTCCAACGATAGCGTCTACACAACCAACAATGCCTACTGAAGCTACAACACCTACAACGGCAACAACAGCTACTACAGCAACTACTCCTACAGAAGCAACAACTGCTACTACTCCAACTACTCCTGGCGGAGATGGCGGTGATAAGAGCGATTATTCCGGTTTGAACAGCTTAAATAATATGATATGCCGTGATAACAGCGGAAAAACAGCAAATATTGCAGGTGACTTTAAAATAACAGAAGAAGGTGCAGACGGAGAACCGCCTAAGTCATTTACAATTACAGACAGCTCTTCAGGAACTGCTCATGAATATACATATGAATTAACCGGTATGTCTGATGACGGAAAACCTATCTATACTTGTAAATCAATGAACGGTCAGACAGCTTCAAAAAATGCTTATACACTTGAAATGAAGGGTAAAGACGGAAAACCTGAACTGGTTCAGTACGATAATCAACAAAACTATGGTACCGGTTTAAAATTCGGACAGGCAAGCAATGCTTCATCTGTAAGCAAAGAGGCTTCCGTTCCGAGCGGTTGGTATAGAGCTGACACCAACAGCAATGAAGGTAAAAATCTGGCATTAAATGAATGTACAAGTGCAACAGAAGTCTTGAATAAACTCTTACAGTCAAAATGTGACTGGTTGAGTGACTCTGACAGAGCTGATTTAGTTAAAACATTGATTTCAGCAAACCCTAGCGTATTCAGCCAGGACGGAAAAGTAAAACCTGGTGCAGACTTTGATAAACTTGATGTACCGAGTATAAACTATATCAGAAGTACATATGTTGACGGAAATGTACAATATAATGAACAAACCGGAACAGCAAATTATAAGTCAAAAGTTGACGGCAAAGATTATACAAATAACTCACAAGTCGCTGGTGCCGGAGGACAGACCGTACGAGGACAAAACGGATACTATTATCAAAAATCCAATAGCGGCGTTAAATACTACGATCCTAAAGGAAATGAAATTTCCGCAGAAGAATTCAAAAAATGGTGTCCTAATATGTACAATACTTCAAGAGCATAATAAACTCCCTTCGGGGAGTTTTTTGTACATACAAGATTCAATACAATTTACATATTTCTAAAAAAATTGTATAATTATTTTATATAGAAAGAAGGTTAGTTATGGAAGATTTAAAAGTTGTAATAGGTTCTGACCATGCAGGTTATGAGTACAAAGAAAAAATCATTGATTACTTGAATGCAAGAAATATTCCTTACACTGATGTTGGTACTCATACAAAAGAGTCCTGCGATTATCCTGAAGTTGCACGTTCGGTCTGTGAACGTGTCATAAGCGGTAAAGCCAACAGAGGGATTTTAATCTGCGGTACAGGTATCGGTATGTCCATTGCCGCAAATAAAGTCAGAGGAATAAGAGCTGCACTGTGTGGTGATACGTATTCTGCAAGAGTTTCAAGAGCACACAACAATGCAAACGTTCTATGTCTGGGCGAACGTGTTATAGGCGAGCATTTGGCTCTGGATATCGTTGACGTATGGCTCAAAACAGGGTTTGAAGGCAGCAGACACAAACGAAGAGTTGATATGATTGAATAGTAAAATTACATCATATCAAGCAAATTACTGTTTTAATTAGATTAATCTGTTGAATATGCAGGTTAATCTAATTTTGTAATTTCAGATATTGCCGGATCAAGCAGCCTTCTTCCGACATTGATAAAACTTATAGAACAAAGAGCTTTATTTCCGTAACGAATAATTTTTTCGATTACACCTTCTCCGTATTTCGGATGAGAAACATGATCTCCTGCTGCAAGGGCCAATTCATCTTTTCCCTCACCTTCCGGAGTTTCTGCCGGATATACCGGCAAGCTGTCTTCGGTAGTCGGAGAATTAACATCCTGAATAAAATTTAAATCTTCTTCCGTTAAACTGTCTTCTGAATTTTCATTTTCTACAATATCGTCTATTGAAGGAATTTCCTGTTTTTCAGAAGAATAAATCAACTCATCAACATCTTTTGAAACTCTATCATCCAGAGCATTTGTATCTTCATCTTGTGATTCTGGATTATCCGGTAATTCAGTTTCATCAACACCTTCAATCTGAGGTAACTCCATATTTGAATCATTCTCAGGCATGTCAAGAGAAGATTCTTCAATAGAACTTTCCAAATGTTCAATATTATCGTCAATCTCCTTAAACTCACCATCTATTATTTCTTCACTATCTGCAGGATTAAGAGCTTCTGCCTGAATTTCTTCATCAATAATATTTGTCAAAGTTTCAGTATCGACTTCATCACTTTCATCTTGAGGTGTTTCAGAAACTTCTTCCGGTTCAGTTTCATCCTCTTGTTCATCATCCTCAGCATCAAGAACGGTGTCTACCTCATCTACACTGTTCTGAGAATCAACTTCTTCGATTTCTTCTTCATATTCTTCCTCTTCATCAGAATCCTCAATATCTTCTTCTGATTCAACCTCCTCTTCTTCAGAGTCGCCGGTTTCGTCATACTGTTCGTCAGGAATCTCAGATTCAGAAGTTTCAAGAGCTTCAGAAGATTGCGTTTGAGTATCATTGGAAATTGGTTCATCACTATCCGATGAAGGAATTTCATCTGCAGCTTTTTCAGAAGTTTCTTCATCAACCTGATTTGCAGCTTCTTCATCCTGAACAGCAGTATCCTCTATCAAAGTTTCATAAGAATAAGAGTTTGATTCTTCCGAAAAAGAATCCTCAGCAGGCTCAACGGATTCTGCCTGAGAACTTTGTTCCTCTGCATATGTATCTGCCTGTGCAGGTTCCGGAATTTCCTCTTCAACCATAGAAACAAGTTCAACAATTAAAGGCATATGCTGCGTAGCTTTTCCGTAAATTAAAAATTCATCGGAATTAAGCTTATTCAAGAAAGTATTATATGCAGAAAAGTCGTGCTGCATTGTAAGAGGAGCAAACAATATCATATTATTTGCACGTTCTTTAAGTTCATAAATATATTTGAAATTATGACTGCATATAGTTGTTGTATAAATCTTATTTTTGGTAAGGAAATGTCTGATTATACGTTTATCTGCATTGCCATTGTTTAATTGAACAAAGGAATAAACGAACAAATCCATATCATCAATCGTATTATACACATATTTTATAATTTCATTCTGAAGGGACTCTTCCGCTGAAGAAATATCCAGAGTATTTGTCATATTTGCCCGAATGGCACTCTGAAGGCTTTGAATTTCTTTAGGAGACTGTGCAAAGACATTCATTTCCTTATATCTCAAGAGCTTATTTTTCAAAAGTACAAGTTCAGGAATGCCTGTTGCTCTGTATTGTTCATCAACAACAGCAAGAAAATTATCAAAAGGAATAAATTTCTCAAGAACAGTTTTAGAATATTCCTGCACCTCAAGAAATATATCCTGAATAACCGCTTTACTTGCAGGATCAACATTCCCTAAATCGTGTTCGTAAATATAATTTATTGTTTCGTAATTAAGAGGGAGTTTAAAATCTAAACCAAAAGATAATTTTTGACCGCCAAAAGAACCTTCATTATCAAAAACAACAGATTTGCAGTTATGTTCTGTTAATTGGTAAATAAAGTTTTCAAGAAGTATATTGGAATTTTCATAATTATCAGAACAGATGAGAAGATTTTTTTCAAAAATCGACATATCCACGTTAAGTGCGATGTCCTGATTTGCAATATTACCAATTTCTACCGGAGTATTTACCGGTAATATGTCCAGAAGGTCGCGTCCGTCTAATCTTGTTACTTCAGCATCCAGAGAAGGAATTGAGCCGTTATAATTTTTAAGAATACCTTCATCATTAAATGTAAACAGAAGTTTTACTATTGCATAATTCATTCCGTTATCGGCTTTAAGGCTCATAATTTGTGCGACATACGGAGATAAAGAATCTTCAATAACAACAAAACCGGCCAGCAGCAGGTTATCCTCCTGATTGTATTCTATTTTTACAAGATTATTTTTTACTTCAAGAACTTTCATCAAATACTTCCTCTTATACTGACATAATTCTATCATGAACATGCCAAAATCATGTCAAATCGTTAACTATCTGAAACATTTACATTATCTTCAAGTGAATTATAAATCTTTATCGTGAGAAGGCAAATCTTCAAATCCCGCTTCACAAGGCTCTTTATTGTTTCTTTGTAACATTTTAAAAGTGCCTTATTAAGTCCGTTAGCTTCATCAAGATATTCTCTGACAGTCGCAGAATATTCTTTATCTCTTGTATTCGGTTCAATTTTATCCGCAAGAAATATTATTTTTTCAAAATCGGTCATTTCAAGCTTGCCGAGAGTATGCCAGCGTATTGCCGAAAGTATTTCTTTATCATTTACTCCGAATTGGTGTTCCGCATAATATGCACTGACAGGTGCGTGAAGCGTTTTATAATTCAGCATTTCACTTTCTTCTACATCAATATGCCGGTGAATAATATCAAGCAGTTTTTCTTTCGGGAAACACTTTGCACAATCGTGTAAAAGTCCGGCAATATAAGCTTTTTCAGCATTTAACCTAAATTTTTGGGCCAATTCTTTTGCACATTCTGCTGTACCGAGCGAATGAATATATCTTTCTTCATTCAAATTTTCTTTTAGCCATTCTATTATTTCTTTTTCATTAATCTTTGTATAAACCATTTTCTTTTATGTATTCCTCTACTCTTATATCAGTTAAACCACTTATCGGTATTTGATTTTTTATTTTTTCTCTGATTTCCGTTGATGATATATCCTGAAAATCAAGCGGCATAAATTCAAAGCTGTAGCCTTTTTCCTTAAATGATAAAAAATCAGACTCTAAAAAATTATTTTCACGGATAAAAATAATAAAATTTAGAAGGTCTTTTAATTCATCTGACCTGTACCAGCTTTCGATTTTTCTGAAAGCATCAGTACCTATCAGAAAATTAATTTTTCCTTCAACCGGTATTGATTTGTATAATTCCGATATTGTATTAAAAGTGTAAGATTTATCTTCAAATCTATACTCAATATCGGAAATATCAAATTCAGGATAAGAATCTGTCACAAGTTTTACCATATTATACCTGTGAATAGACATATCCGGTATGTACGCTTTATGCGGAGGCCTTGCAGCCGGAATGAATAATATTTTGTCAAAGTTCTTGTGTTTGTATGCATATTCAGCAATTCTGATATGTGAATTATGTATAGGATTAAAAGTTCCCTGAAAAACGCATAATTTCATACGTTTATTTTAGCAAATATTTTAAATATTGTAAACTAATGTAACAATTTTTTGGTATCAATAAAGAATTATTACAAAAATTCCGTAGATATAAGTAACTGAGCAAATTAGAAAAGGAAAATGCAGATATGGGATTGTCGGCTTCACAGGCGAGATTATTAACATTAACTGCACGGCTTAATAACAATGAGTTACGAGCCCAGAAAATTTCTAATGCAAAAATCAGACTTGCCGATAGTATTGAATTTGCCAGTGAAGAATACATAAAAGCATTGAGTGATACTGAATTGTCATATACAACTTATGATGAGATGGGGAATCAGGTATCAACAAAATTGACAGGTGCAGCATTGTACACTTACAGTCCTATCAAAAATCAGTATGGACTTGTAAATGCAGCAGGACAGCTACTCGTAACCGAACTTGACGGTAATAATTTTGAAGAAAGCGATACTCTGGAAGAATTTCTTGACAAATACGGTCTTCTTGCACCGCTTGATCAGGCTGAAATAATAGAAATCAAAAACCCTGAATACGATGATGCATATGCCGCATACGTAAAAGAATATCAGGACTGGAAGGACAGAGAACCAAAACTTGAAGACTACACAAAAACAGAAATGGTTCCGTCTGTTAATAATGAAATCTATGATGCAGTAATACACTCCGGCGGGTGTTTAAGCCTTGCTATTGGCGGTGCAAGCTGTTATATGCACGTATTATCAGACTTAATCGGACCGGGAGAAGTAAAGACCAGTGACGGACATATATATACAATTTATGACGGAAGTTGTGAAGAGCACAACAATACGTGGTGCTGGAATACCGCACAACATGGCACAGCAACATTTGCTCCGATTACGGAAATGCTTAAAGAAGGGTATTGTTCCGGTGATGTAATAGAAGGAGGTTCTGAAACCGTAGAGGCAGAGTATGGAACAGTAACTGTAGGCGGTCCTGCATCAGACCCGAATATGACGTTATGGCAAAGGGCTGTTGATTTGTTATGGGAAGTCCATGAAGAATATCGAATCGGTTCATCAACCGGGGGAGATGCAAAACCGGAAAGTCTTGAAAAATTCTTCTATTTTGTTGAACACGATTTAAAACAGGCAGTAAAAGAACCGGTTACAACTATTGATTATGAAGCTTACGAAGATGCTCATCAAAAATGGGTACTTGAAGAACCTGATGAATTTAATGTGCCGATGTTTATAGAAAAAGCGGTTCGTACTGTAACAGATGCCGATAAAGCACAATGGTACATTAATCTGTGGCACAGAATGAACGGTGAAAGTGATTATAAAGCCGGTTACATGAATGATCCGGAATATGTCGCCTCGGAAGACGGTTGGGTTACTGATTCAAAAACAGGACAGTCTTATGCAATACTTGAAGACGGACTTATGAACGATCCTAAATGGATTGAATTTGCACTGAAAAGCGGTGTCATTACCATGGAACAGGCTCAATATACCGAAATCGGAGAAGCCGGTTCAGGACTTAAAAATGTTTCCTGGACTTCAATTATTTACACAAGCGTCACAGAAGTTGCCGAAGAATCAAACGAAATTAAGAAAACAAAAGCTGAAGTTAAATTCAACAGAGCACAACAGGAAATTGAAGCTAAAGACAAACAGTTTGATAATGATTTAAAACGTCTGGATACAGAACATAATGCTCTGCAAACAGAATACGAATCAATCCAGAATGTTATTAACAAAAACGTTGAACGAACATTCAAAACATTCTCATAATTCCAAAAACTCTTTATATTCAGCAACTTTTGAAGAAACCAAACCGTTTACCTTTTCAAGAGTGCACATTACCAGTTTTTCGTTCTTTATACCTGTTTTTCCGAATAAAGCAGGGAATATCAAATTGCTTAAAAATATTTCTTTAAATTCTTTAAGCTCTTTATAATCTTTAGCATCAATCAAATCAATAGAATCACATAGGTACATAAACATATCAGCAAGCAATACCCTTGCTTTTTTAATATTATTTGATTTGATATTAGATTTAATTTTTTTGAGAAAACTTTCAATTTCCGAATATACATCAAAAAGGAGTTTTTTCTTTTGAGGCAAGACCTCATTAAAATACCCCATTGTTTGATTATAGCCTATTTGCATAAGATTCTCACGCTTATCTGCCGGGAGATTAAAATCAACTATATTAACATCACCGGTATTTATTACAATATAATCGTATTTGTCATTTTTGTTATAAATTTCCATTATAAATTCGGTTGCAATAGAAGTAGCATAGCTATAGAGGGAATTTATATATTCAATGGTATTTTTATCGTTACCCTCAAAATCACCCTCAAGACGGAATTCCAGAATTCTTTCATTCTCAGGCTGAAGATTCTTTGATAATCTCCACATAGGCGAGCCTTTTTGCAAATCACCGTCGACAAGAACCCTGTTATTATATTCAATAGGCTTCATCAGCCCAGGCATGCTGCACGAAATTCTTATAGCAGTTGCTATCTCAAAATCAGGAGTTTCCTCTTTTGAGAATTCTTTGCACTCAAAACTTGATAAATCCGTTGTAATAATAACAAGATTTTTTGACAAATCCGAAAAAGTTACAGCCCTATGAGAACCTTTTTTATATTTTTCTCCGTAAAACTTCTGCTCAATAAGTTCTCTTATCCAATCAAGAAATACTTCACCTTTACTCAATGCAAATTGCGGTCCAAGAGCGAATTGTAAATCTCTGAAAAGTTCAAAATTGACCTGCAGAAAAATTTCTTTTAATTCCTGTGCACTATATCCGACAGCAAGTAAACCTGCTATTATCGAACCTACAGAAGAACCGGCAATAATACCTGCATCAATTCCGAGTTCTTCCATTGCTTTTATTGTACCGCAGTAAGCAACCCCTCTTATAGCTCCGCCTCCAAAGAGGCATGCATATTTAAACGAATTTTCTTTCATATATTTATTATACACATAATTAAAATTTTATATCTGTATCAAAAAGAGTATTTTTATAATAATCCTTATCCTCCGGCGGCAGTTTGTACTCTTTTTTTACTTTACCGGCAGGCAAAAATACGCCAAAAGTTTCTCCCTGATATACTTTAACCCATTCTTTAGATTTGCACAAAGCATCAAATACTGGATAATATTTTTCAATTATCATAATATCCGGCGGAAATTTTTCGTATATTTCATACCAGTTTGGCAAAACGAGGAAGAATTTCTTCAACAGGGGTATCATATAGTCATAATAAACTTCCTCATATCTTCCGTCCATAAATATAAGGTTGTTCGGATATAATTTATAAGAAACAAAACTTCCAAGCCCGAAATTGGTTAAAATATTACCCTTAATATTATTTATCTTTATAAATTCGACCTCTTTTACAGGATAATTAATTGTGTTCAACGGAATTGAAAATTTCTTCACAGTGAGCGGCAGCAAGGAAATAATTATCACAATCGTATAAATTACACTTTCTTTGATTTTCGGAAGCTTTGAATTTTCTAATAACCTGAATAAATCTTCATAAGCAAAAATAGTTCCTGTAATAACAAAGAACGGCAGCAGCTTTACATGCTTAACAGCAAGGTACGCTGTAGTGAGAAGTAGAATAATTTTTGTTTTATCTAGTTTTTCATACCATAATTTTAGATTTTGTGCGGTTTTTGATATTTTTATAAACTTTAATAATTCAACAACAAATACAAAAAGTAAGAATGACTTAAATAATTTCAGCCTGAACATGTGATAATGTGAGAAAATCGGCCACCACTCGACAATTTCATTACGAGCCATTGTATTTGCCGAAAGTAAAAATTTAATATAATCCCAACCCCAAGGATTAATAATTAAAAGCGGTGCTGAAACTAA
>JADIND010000079.1 GCA_017694215.1 Candidatus Scatousia excrementipullorum
TTCCAGTGAATATATTTACAGAAAAACCGTTACAGACAGCCATACTCTTGTTATAGGGGTTTCACAGTCAGGTGAAACTGCAGATACCTTGACTGCCATAAAACAATCAAAGGAAAAAGGGTCGCATATTCTGATTATTACAAATCGTCCTGATTCCGCGATGGCAAGGCTTGCAGATAGTTTAATTTCAGTAAATGCAGGTATTGAAGTTTCAGTTGCGGCAACAAAATCTTATATAGCACAGTTGATGGCGTTTTACCTGTTGGCACTTTATATGGCGGAAGTTAAGGGGTGTATGGATAACGGAACTCTTACGGCATTGAAATCCGAGATGATGCTTTTACCGCAGAAAGTTGAGCGGATTCTTGCAAATACTGATGATATTCAAAAATGTGCAAGACGCTATGCTTCTACGAAGGATTTTATCTACATAGCAAGAGGTATAAATTATCCTACCGCTCTTGAAGGTGCGTTGAAACTTAAAGAAATAAGCTATATTAATGCGACAGGTTATCCTGCAGGGGAGTTGAAGCACGGGCCTATTGCGATGCTGGATGAAACAATGCCTGTTTTATCAATTCTTATGAAGGGTTGTGTTTATGAAAAACTTCTTTCTAACAGTGAGGAAGCAAAAGCACGTAACGCAAGAATGATTGCTCTTACCAATTCAAAAGATGAAAAATTGAATGATTTATTCGACTGTATAGTAAGAGTTCCTGATGTAATGGAGATGTTTTCTCCTATAATTGCAATTATTCCTTTACAGTTAATTGCATATTATATTGCGGAATTTCTCGGAAAAGATGTTGATCAGCCGCGAAATCTTGCAAAATCCGTAACGGTTGAATAAATTTTATATAAAAGAAAAGCCCTGACTTTGTCGGGGCGAAATTTTATTAGGGGAAAAATTAGGTAGTGTTAGTTAGTTTACTAGTGGATTTATTATGATAAAAGTGTTTAGAAATGCATGTCGAATTTCGGAGGCATTCCGTTAACTTTTTCGTCTTCCATACGCATTGCCGAACCTATGGTGAAACTTTCAGCAAAAGCTTTGTTAATCTGGAATGTTATATCTCCGTTAAAGACTTCTTCATTTTCTTCTAAAAAATTAAACAACGGTTCAACCGGTGATTTAACAAGGTTTGTCAGAGTTCCTTCGGCAAGTTTCATTGTTTTTTCACCGATTTCAGGAACCTTAACGTTAAACCCGAAAGGTTTATATGGTCTGTTAAATGAAGCACCAGTTTCCGTCATTACTTTTTATACCCTTATTCTTACTAAGTACATGATGTGTATCGGCATTTGGAATTTAAAAATTCAATTTTTTAAGTAAATTTTTACAAATGTTAATAAAAAGTAATGAAGTTAGATTCAGAGCAAAACGAAATTGGAATGAGAGGATTTGGCTTGAGTTGTAGGCGAAGAATGAGCCGTACAACTCAGGATGCCCCAGTGGGTAAACCGTAGGTTCAACCTGGAGACCGATTTTGTGCAAAACAAAATCGGAATGACAGGATTTGAACCTGCGACCCCCGCGACCCGAACACGGTGCGCTACCAAGCTGCGCTACATTCCGATAATGTTATTTATTAAATTATTAAGTTACAAAATAATTTTAAATCTTAAATAGCAAAAAATCAAGATTTTTCTAAGAGTTTAGTTTATTTAAAATATCAAAAATTTCTTCCGGTTTATCAATAATATAGTCCGCACCGGCATTATTGAGAATATTTATGTCACGAAATCCCCATGTTACGCCAATACACTTTAGTCCTGCGTTATGTGCGGTTTGAACATCAACATCAGAATCGCCTGAATAGACTGCATTTGCAACAGTGGAGTTTAATTCCAGTATAGCTTTAAAAACTCCGTCTGGTGCCGGTTTCGGTTTTGTTTGTTCACTTTCTCCTATTGCAATATGTATCAAATCATTAAAATAACGTTTGCATAAATCTTTTACTGCTATATCAAATTTATTGGATACGACGGCGATTTTCCATCCGTTATTCTTTAATTTAGTGAGCATTTCAATAATTCCGTCATAAGGCACAGTGTGAGCTTGAAGGGTGTTTGCATAATGTTCTTTAAAACATTTAAGGCAGGCTTCAAAATCAGGATTGGCTTTGCCATGCGGAATAGCTCTTTCTATAAGTTTAGAAACACCGTTTCCGACAAAATTTCTTACTTCATCAAGCGTTCTTTCAGGATAGTTAAAAGTTTTCAGTGCATAGTTTGTACTGAGCTTTAAATCTTCTAAGGTATTTAAAAGAGTTCCGTCAAGATCAAATATTATTGTATTAATCATATTTTTTTACCGGGATTTTTATTACTACTTTTTTTACTGTTTCAGAATCTTCAAAGGCTTTCATCTGCGGTCTATGGGCGTCTGACGGATATAACAGTGCAAAAAATCCTTTTTTGAGGTAGATAGTATTAATCGTATCAGGGTTTTCAAAGAATATAATATCCCGTTCTTCATCATACTCATCTTTTATAGTCAATTCAGAGATATTTGAAAAATCAAGTCTTTCCGTCCCTGAGAGAAGCAGCTGGATATCGATATAGCGTTTGTGAGCTTCCGGAAAACAGGCAGAATGTTCTTTTGTTTCATAAATATCAATATTGGCAAAAGCTTCATCGTCAATTTCGTAATGTCCTGCCGGTTTGTTTTCATCAAGGTTAAAGAGAAAGTTTAAAACTTTATCTGAAACCACATCATATTGTCTGAGTTTTTCAAGTTTATCAAATATCATGTTATTCAAGTTCCTTCATTGCTTTTTCAAATTCTTCCGGTTTAGTAGCTTTGCCATGCCAGCCTGCATTGTTTTCCATAAAGCTGACGCCTTTGCCTTTAATTGTATTTGCAATGATTGCAGTTGGTTTATCGGCGTTTTTTGCTGCTTCTATGGCATTATAAATCTGCATAATATCATGACCGTCGATTTCAATAACATTCCAGTTGAAGGCTTTAATTTTTTCATCAAGTGGTTCAAGCGGTTTGATATTTTCAGTGCAGCCGTCTATTTGCAGACGGTTTCTGTCAATAATAGCGATTAAATTATTGAGTTTTCGGCACGGAGCCTGCATAAAAGCTTCCCAGACATTGCCTTCCTGAAGTTCTCCGTCGCCGAGGAGAACGAATACATTTGCGGGATTTTTATCAAGTTTAAGCCCCATAGCAATTCCGCAGGCAATGGATAAGCCTTGTCCGAGCGAACCTGTTGCAACTTCAACCCCCGGACAAAAAGGAACAGGGTGTCCCTGAAGTCTTGAACCGAACAATCTGAATGTCATTAATTCTTCTTCCGGAAAATATCCGCACTGTGATAATACAGAATAATATATTGGTGAGGAGTGTCCTTTGGATAATACAAATCTGTCGCGTTTTTCATAATTTTTATCATCTTTCCATTTTGGAGCAAGTTTCATGCATTTATGAAACAGAACTGTCATAATTTCTGTTGAAGACAGAGACCCCCCGATATGTCCGGATTGGGCATTATTAACCATTTTTATGATATTTCGTCTGTTCTGCCTGCATAATTTTTCAATTTCTTTTATTTCATTATCATTAAGCATTTTTACGCTCCCATAAATTTCTCTTTAATAACTTTTAACACAAACAAAGGCAGTGTAGGAAAAATTCTTTTAAATCGTTTAGGTTCTTTTAGTGTTCTATATAACCATTCAAGTCCCATTCTCTGCCAAATTTGAGGTGCTCTTTGAACTTCTCCTGACCAAACATCAAAGCTTCCGCCAAGACCAATAAATAAGGTTTCAGGCAGCAGCTCTTTAGCTTTGGATATAAAAATTTCCTGTTTTGGTGAACCTAGTGCGATAAGAGCAAGCTTCGGATTAGCTGATTTTAATTCATTAAGCACTCTCTCATCATCTTTAAAATATCCGTCCTGTATGTAAACGGCATTAAGATTTGATATTTCATTTTTCAAATTTGCCACAGCTTTTGTTATGATTTCCGGTTTGGCTCCTATAAATGCAACAGGTTTATCTGAAAATTTATCAATAAGTTTTCTGCCAAATTCAATGCCTGCAATTCTTCTTACCTTATGGCCAAGAATTTTTAGTCCCAGTTCAACCCCTATTCCGTCAGGTATAACAAGTTCTGCATTGTTAATTATATTTGCAAATTCTTTATTATTTTTCGCAGTCTGTATCATTTCAGGATTTATTGTAACAATCTGCCCTTTATTTGCGTATTCCAGAGCTTCTTCAAACGTAAAAGTATCAATACTAAAACTCTGCAATTTAACTGTTTTTCTTTCCATACTTAGATTATAATTCATTTTTATATTTTGGTAAAGTTTTTAATCTTTTATATTAGCCAATTTAAACAGATAGTCTTCATTGGCTCCGCATTTTAATCCGATAGGAATGAAGTTATCTTTGTATTTTTCAACTGCATAACGGTCTGTCATTCCTGAAATATAATCGGTTACTATACGTATAATTCTTCCTTCTTCGCAAATAGGTTTGAGCATTTCGCAGTAGTGGTAGAAAAGTTCTTTTATTACTCTTCTTGCTTTTTTTTCTTCAAGTTTTGCCGGAGAATCTATGTACACATTATCAAACATCCACTGTCTTAATTTTGTAGTATAGTGCCAGCCTTCTTCACTCATTGCTATATTTGGTGTGTCAATGGAGTTTTTTATTACTTCCATAATCATTTTATTGAGTCGTTTACTTTGTACGGATGAAAAGTATTCAATACAATCTTTCGGCAAATCATCTTCTGAAATAATTCCGGCACGGATAGAATCTTCTATATCATGG
>JADIND010000080.1 GCA_017694215.1 Candidatus Scatousia excrementipullorum
AGTTGTTTGAGCGTAATTTTAGCATCCTCGCCAAACCCTTCATCAAGAACCCTCGACCTCCATTCTACATCTTCATCTGTCAGGTTATTTTGCACAATGAGGGCGTATCTTCTGAAAAGCTGATGCAGAAGTGATTTTTTAGAATTGTATCCTTTAAAAGGAATTTTTTTTAAGATATCTTTTAGAATAAATTGAGAAACTTCCAGACCGGCAAGATTCGGGAGGATTTTAGGATTATTCTTGAAAGGGTTTCCGTTTTCAATAAAAGCCCAGTTATCTATAATAGTATTGTAAACAAGTCCGAAAAAAGAATAAACCTGCAATTTTTCAAGAGAATCAATCTGCAGTTTCTCAAGAGTTTTGTTTATAAAATTGTTTTTGAGATTAGAATTTTGCACAAGTACGAGTATCCGTGATGCATCCACTCCGGAATTCAAAAGTGTACAATATTTTTCAACAAGAAAATCCGTTTTGTTTGAAGAAACACTTCCGTCTACAATCACAAAAAACAATCCTCTTTTTAATGTATTTTATCACAAAAATAAGTGTATTTTTTACAAATAAAATAATCCTTATATACTATTGCAAAATATTACAAAATAGACTAATATTTATTTGTAAATTAAAATACTTAGTATAATGTGCATTGTAGAAAGTAGGAGGTATTAAATGCAAGAATTACAAGAACAAATCGGAATGTCTGCAGGTCAGATTTACAATTATTTGAACAACAACGGCGAAACTACATTTTCTAAAATTAAAAAAGAATTAGATCTTAAAGGAAACTTCGCTGATTTAGGTCTTGGCTGGTTAGCAAGAGAAGACAAAGTTGAAATCTCTAAAAAAGGTTCTTCTGTTAACGTAAGACTTAAATAGTTGACGTAAAAAAGATTAAAAAACACTCTCTTTTTAAAGAGAGTGTTTTTTGTTGCGGGTTTTCTTTTTCAAATTTTTGCTGTATAATAATTAAGAGCATATTTTAAAGAGAGGGATATTTTTAAATGGATAAAAAACAATCTGCGGGTATGTATATAGTGTTAGCTATTATTGCGATGATTTTTATATCATCGGTTTTTATGGCAGGTCCTGTTACAAATACTCAGGAAATTTCATACTCGGATTTTCTTCAAAAGCTTGATAACGGAGAATTTAAAAAGATAGAAAAAGCGGATGAGTATCTTATAGCAATTCCAAAAAATCAGCCTGAAACTACCACGGCCGTAACTACGGAGCAAAGTTTGTTCGGGCCGGTGGAAAAGAAAGTTCCGCAAAATCAGTATAAAGTTCTGACACCTAAAGATTCAAATTTGATGCAGAAACTTGAAGATGCAAAAGTTGATATTGAAGTTAAAAAACCGAACGAGTCTTCACAACTGCTTGGTATTCTCGGAACTCTTGTATTCCCTCTTCTGTTAATCGGATTTTTGCTTTTGATGATAAAAAGTATTCAGGCCGGCGGTTCTCAAGCAATGTCTTTCGGTAAAAGTAAAGCTAAAATGCTTTTAGATAGCAAAGTTAAAACAACTTTTAAAGATGTTGCCGGTATTGATGAAGAAAAGCAAGAACTTGAGGAAATTGTTGATTTCCTTAAGAACGGAGACAAATACATAAAACTCGGTGCTAAAATCCCTAAGGGTGTCCTCCTTGTAGGTCCTCCGGGAACAGGTAAAACATTGATGGCAAAGGCTGTTGCAGGAGAAGCCGGAGTTCCGTTCTTCTCAATAAGCGGTTCCGATTTTGTTGAAATGTTTGTCGGTGTCGGAGCAAGCCGTGTAAGAGATTTGTTTGATCAGGCTAAAAAACATCAACCCTGCATTATTTTCATTGATGAAATCGATGCTGTAGGACGTCAGAGAGGTGCCGGCATGGGCGGCGGACATGACGAACGTGAACAGACTCTCAACCAGCTGCTTGTTGAAATGGACGGTTTTGACGATAATACTAATATTATCGTAATCGCGGCAACCAACAGACCTGATATTCTGGATAATGCACTTTTAAGACCTGGCAGATTCGACAGACAGATTGTAATCAACAAGCCTGATATCCTCGGACGTGAACAGATTCTTAATGTTCATGCAAAAAATAAACCTCTGGATAAAGAAGTTGAGCTGAAAATACTTGCAAAACGTACCCCTGGTTTTACCGGTGCAGATTTGCAGAATCTGTTGAATGAGGCGGCTCTGCTTGCTGCCCGTCATGACCAGAAAACAATTACAATGGCGAATCTGGAAGAAGCTATTGACAAAGTTATGGCAGGTCCTGAAAAGAAAAGCAGAATCATTTCGGATGAAGAAAAAGAAAATACAGCATACCATGAAGTCGGTCATGCTCTTCTTGCAAAATTGCTTGACCATACAGATCCTTTGCATAAGGTGTCGATTATTCCGCGTGGCATGGCTCTTGGTATCACTTTAACTCTTCCGGAAAAAGACCATTTGACAATGAAAAAATCTCAAATTCTGGATACAATAACTATGATTCTCGGCGGAAGAGTTGCGGAGGAAATTGTTTACGGACCTGATTCAATCACAACGGGAGCAAGCAATGACCTTGAAAAAGTTTCGACTCTCGCAAGAAATATGGTTACAAAATACGGTATGAGCGAAAAAATGGGTAACATGGCTTACGGTAAAGACGAGCAGCACATTTTTATGGGGCGTGACTTTGGTGTAAGACGCGATTTCTCCGAGGAAATTGCTGCAGAAATTGATAAAGAAGTTAAGAAGATTGTTGATGAACGCTATGCAACAGCAAAACAACTTCTGACAGAAAACAGAGATATGCTCGAATATATTTCAAAAACTCTGCTTGATAAAGAAACTCTTGACGAGAAAGAGTTTGTGGAATTGATGGAAAAGGTTAAAAATGACAGACAACAAAACTGCTGATTCGTTGAGAATTATTGATTTTAACAATATAAAAATAGGGGACACAAATTGTCCTCCTATTTTTTGTCTTGATGTATCTATATTTAATACCGATGACAATTTTCAAATTGTGAAAGATTTTTACGGCACCAATGACAGAAAAGAAATTCTTAAAAAAGCACAGGAAACAGACTGCGATATTCTGGGGCTGAAGTTTAATATTGAAGGTGAAAATCAAATTAATGAAGCAATTTCGCTGCTTAAAGACCTCTTGCATTTTATCAGCAAGCCGCTTATGATTCGCAGTGTAAATAACGATGGTATAGACCGGATATTGCTGCCGGAACTGATAAAAATTCTTGACAGAGAATGCATAATTTCTTCTGTTAATGAAAATACTTATAAAGAAATTGTACCGGCTGCAGTGAGCGGCAATCATGTTCTTGTTTTGAAAAGTCCTATAGATATAAATCTTGCCAAAGAATTAAACATTCTTTCATCCGATTTAGGTTTGAGTCTGGATAAAATTCTTATAGATACTGATATCGGAGGTCTCGGCTACGGGCTGGAATACGGATACAGTATTATGGAAAAAATAAAGCTTGAGGGCCTGAACGGTGATGAATATCTTAATATGCCGATGATAAGTTTTGCAACTGAAGAATCGTTGAAAACTAAAGAGGCCAAATCTGATAATTACCCGTCAAGTTTCGGAAATTTGAAAGAGCGTGCTGAATTTTTTGAAATCTGTTCGGCATCTGCCGTGATGGCTGCCGGTGCAAGTGTTATCGTTTTGAATAATCCGTTGAGTATTGATGTTATGAAAGGGTTGATGTAATGGAACTTTCAGGACTGCAAATTTTTAAATATCTTCCTGCGGCTAAAAAAGCCGAACATTCAAACCGCAAAGAGTGCGGCTGTCCGACCTGCATGGCGTTTGCCCTTAAACTGGCAAAAAAGCAGATTGAGCTTTCAAAATGTTCTTATGCTCCGGATGAGTTAAAGGAATTTTTTGAAATTAACAGTAAACAGCCGCAAAAAACTGTTGAAATAAACGGGCTTAAAATAGGAGGAGAAAACGTTCTCTACCGTCATGAAAAAACTTTTGTAAACAGAACAGCCATTGCAGTTATTGTAGATTTAAAAGATAATGACTGGCAGAAAAAACTGGAACGTCTAACCTCTTTTGAAATTACCCGGGTCAGTGAGACAATGAAGATTGACCTCGTAATTTTGAAGAATAACACTTCAAAATTTGTTCCGTCAGGTATAAATTTTATAAATTATGAAGATTTTGAGAGGCTGCCTTTTATTTTTCTTGAAGATGATTTTTCAAATACAAAAGAAAAACTTGTTGAAATCAGAACAAAAGCTGTTCTTGAAAAAGATGACGCATGTTCTTCTCCGGTTTGTGTCCGTATGAAAACAACGGATGAGCTTTCCCAGTGTGCAAGAGCGGCGTATTATCTTTGTAAATATGCCAATATACTTGTTTTTGAAAATTTCAATGAAGCAATGATTTCCTCTTTAATGACTTTGAGACAGAATATTTTTACTGATCCGCAAAAGCCTCTTCAGGTGGAATCAAAGATTTATGAGTTTAACAATCCTGATGAAAATTCTCTGATATTTATGACAACGAATTTTGCACTTACATTTTTTGCGGTTGCCAATGAGCTTGAGGGGCTGAATGTACCGTCATATCTTATTGTAACTCCTGCAGACGGTATGAGTGTACTTACGGCATGGTCAGCGGAAAAATTTACCGCAAAAATGGTTGCAAATACCCTGAAAAAATGGGATTTCGCAAATAGAGTTAAGAACAGAAAAATCATCATTCCGGGACTTCTTGCCCATATGAAAGAAGAGCTGGAAGAAGAAATCAAAGATTTTGAAATAGTCGTCGGTACTGTTGAGGCGTATGCTATTGGCGATTTTGTAAAAGAATTTCAAAATAGACAGAGTTAAAGTATATTAGTCAAAATTAGAGATGTAGTATATGTTGTTTTGTATTTCTTTATTGTATAGTTTATAAATATATAATATATTTTAAGTATTTACATTTTGGCGTTTAAAGAATTGACAAAATCTGAAACATGATTTAAAATATATATATGGAATTGACGGTTTTGGTGGATAATAACACTTCCGCAGGAAACTGTTTGATAGCGGAACATGGATTATCCTTTTATATAGAAGAGTATGATATAAAATTATTATTTGATTGCGGTTCAAGTGACGCGTTTATTAAAAACGCATACAATATGCAGATTGACTTGTCTTATGTAACAGATATAGTGTTATCTCACAGTCATCTTGATCATGTCGGCGGGCTTTTGCGGCTGCAGGCACTTTATCGGAAATTTCAATATGTAGGAATTGATTTTCCGGCAAAGAATATTATTGCACATCCGGATGTATTCAAGCCTTCTGAGAAGAATATTCTTGACAATGAAGCTAGCAACCTGTCAAGAGAAGAAATTGACAAATTTTTTAATCTTGAATTGACGACAAAGCCTCTTCCTATTACACGTAAATTAATTTACCTTGGAGAAATACCTGTACCGCAGGATGTTTCGCTTGATTATTCGCCGGATGAATCTGCTATGGCTTATAAATCAAATGACGGTCTTGTTATTATTTCCGGCTGTTCTCACAGCGGTATAGACAATATTATAAATCACGCAAAATATGTAACCGGTGAGGACAGGGTTAATACGGTTATTGGCGGTTTGTTTTTGATAAATAAGTCGGAAGAGTATATAAATAAACTGGGTGAATATTTACGCGAACAGAATATAAGAAGAATATTCCCTTGCCACTGTACGGATTTGGAAGCAAAGATTATACTTTCAAAATATGTTAAGATTGAAGATGTCTGCACCGGGAAAAAATACACCTGGCATTAAGTGAAGCGTGAAAAATAAACGTGTCATTCTGAAACGTTAACCGTGGCGGCAAACGGAAATTGTGACTGTTCAGAATCTATTTGTTTGTAATAATTAAGAGATCCTGAAACAAGTATAGGATGACATGATGCGTGCGGCTGTGCAATGACGCAAAGTATTCCCTCGCCCTACGGGAGAGGGGTAGGGTGAGGGGGTGAACATGATAAAAAGTCTGTAGGTTGTGGTAAATTAAAATTTACCACAACAAAAATGTCTTGGTAATCAGAGATTACCAAAACCTACATTACGAAAAAGGCTTAAATAATTTTTCTACGCTTTCAGAATAACATGATACTCTGGTATTGCTTTTTATTTAGGAAGGTTTTTAAAATAGTCTTTGTCCGTTAAGGCTTTATATGTACAGGCAATTCCGTTCAAGTCACTGGTGCTGCTTGCTGAACAGTATGTTTCTAAGTCCATATAATGAGTTCCGGGTGCCCCCATAGGAAGGAACTTACCTTCATTAGTAATTTGAAATGTGAATAAGTCTTTTCCCAGCTGATTAGGTCTTTTTTTAATGGAGTTTGTATCTATTGTAATATAGGTTGTGTGATTTGTTCCGCCTCCTGCATTTTCAAATAAGTACAAACTGCCGTCATTTGTTACAAAAGCACCATCATCCAATACTGAATTTTTGACTTTTGTTTGTCCGTTGAAAGTATAATATTGAGGTTTAGTAGAATCACTCGGATGCCAGCAAATATTGCGATAATCTATACCTTTACAATCGAATCCGAGTTTAAAATAGTTTTTTAGCTTACTTTCAAGTATCAAATTCCCGTAATCAGCTTTAATTACCTGCCCTTCGTCAATATACATCTGCAAAAGTGCCTGTTGTGTAATTGAATAGTTTTTCTTTAATGATGTCTGAATTTCAGCGTATCTGGTGTCATTTATAATTCCGGGCAGTGTCATTGCTGCAACAATCCCTATAATACCAAGAGTTATTAATACTTCCGCTAAAGTAAATGCATTCTTCATCTAATCCTCCTGAAATAAATATAGTACATTTTACGTACTAGTAATACGTATAATTAACAAAAATTTACGTTTACACTGTACGTATGAACTTGGATTTTTACGTAAGATTAGGGAAAAATATCAAAGCCCGCCGCAAAAAATTGGGGCTTACTCAACAGCAGCTTGCTGATAAGATGGATATCTCCCTCAATTTTATGGGAAAAATTGAAGTCGCTTTTTCAAAACCTTCTCTTGATACCCTGATTGATTTTGCAGCGGCTCTTGATACCACAGTCAGCGATTTGACTAATTTTGATAATGAAAATTAACACTTGCTTGCATTTCTGTTTTCTGTGTAATATGATATTTGTACGGAAATTTTACGGCTTTGGTATGCCTGAAATTTCTAAGTAACTACTTAACTGAAAAGGAGAAGAAAATGCCAAAAATGAAAACCCACAGAGCCGCTGCAAAACGCTATAAAGTTACTGCAACCGGCAAAATCATGAAACGACATGCAGGTATAGGCCACTTGCTCCAACACAAGTCAGAATCAAGAAAACGTAAGATTTTCAAGATGGTGACTTTGTCCGATTCGCACTTAAAACTGGTATCTCATGAGTTACCATACAAGAAGTATTCAAGATAGGAGCATGAAAAATGAGAATTAAACGTGGTAATGTAAGTCGTAAAAGACACAAGAAAATATTAAAACTTGCTAAAGGATTTATCGGAGCAAGAAGCAGAATTTTTAAAGTAGCTAACATCGCTGTTATGAAAGCATTGAAATATGCTTACAGAGACAGACGTACTACTAAACGTAATATGAGAAGATTATGGATTGTTAGAATCAATGCCGCTGTCAGAGAACGCGGTATGAGCTATTCAAGATTCGTAAATGCTTGTAAAAAAGCTAACATTCTCGTAAACAGAAAAATGCTTGCTGAACTTGCTGTTAACGATAAAGAAGCTTTCGATGTAGTTTTTGAAGCTGCTAAAGCTGCTAAATAAGCAAATAAGTTAATAATTTTTTTGTAAAAAACGTTCCGATGTTTTCGGGACGTTTTTTTATGTTAATTATTTGAAAATTCTATATATTATCATTATAATCTATTGTATGGTAGAAATCGACGACAGCTACAGTCAGTATTTAAAACAAAGGGTTCATGAAGTCCTTGAACAGACTCAGTTATTTCAGTTTAAGGGAACCGTATCAAAACTTTTGGGCTTGACTGTTGAGGTTAAACTTCCGGGGTTGAAGGTCGGGGATTTGTGTTATATCGAAACCTATGACGGACAGATGAAGCCAGCGGAAGTACAGGCATTTAAAGGTGAAGCCGCACAGCTTTTGCTGCTTTATGACGGAGAAGGCATAGGGCAGGGAAGTCTGGTAACATCAACCGGCAGACCGATTATTATTCCTGTCGGAGATTTTCTTCTGGGCAGGCTGATAAACCCTATGGGGGAACCGATTGACGGAATGCCTCTTGATACTACAGGTGCTGAATGGCGTCCGATTGAAGGGCCGCCACCGGGGCCGTTTGAAAGACCTATTATTACGGAAATCTTTTCAACGGGGGTAAGAGCTATTGACAGTTGCATGACAATGGGCTGCGGTCAGCGTTTGGGGCTGTTTGCAGGGTCAGGTGTCGGAAAAAGTACACTTCTCGGTATGATTGCAAGAAACTCTGACGCAGATGTCAACGTTGTTGCTTTAATCGGAGAACGCGGACGTGAAGTTAAAGAGTTTGTTGAAGATGCTCTCGGCGAAGAGGGTATGAAGAAATCTGTTCTTGTTTGTTCAACCGGTGATCAGCCGCCTCTAATCAGGCAGAAAGCATTGCTTACAGCCACGGCAGTTTGTGAATATTTCAGGGATCAAGGTAAAAAAGTTTTCCTCATGACGGATACTGTCACCCGTTGTGCTATGGCAGGCCGTGAAGTCGGGCTTTCTCTCGGGGAACCTCCTACGATGAAAGGTTATCCGCCATCTATTTTCTCTTGGCTTCAGAAGGTTCTTGAACGTGCCGGCAATAGTCCTAAAGGTTCAATTACCGCATTATATACTGTTTTGATGGAGGGAGATGATATCTCAGACCCTATTGTTGACATTGTACGTGGTATTGTTGACGGGCACATTTTCTTGTCAAGAAAAGTTGCGGAAATGAACCACTACCCCGCTATTGACGTTTTAGGCAGTATCTCAAGGCTTATGTCATCCATTGTTACGCCGGAACATAAAGCCGCTGCCGGTAAGATGAGGCAGCTTCTGGCACTTTACCGTGAAAATAAAGACTTGATTGATGTCGGCATGTATCAGCCGGGTTCTAATCCAAGACTGGATGTTGCTATTCAGATGAATAAACCAATAAATGACTTTCTGCAACAGAGAACTTCCGATATCGTCAGTATGGATACTACTATTCAAACCCTTGTTGATATGATGAAAGATGTCGATATTTAGAAGAATTTATAATTTATATCTTATAACCGAATTTGTACCCTGTGAGGAAACAAAAAGGTTGTTGTCTTTTATATGAATGCAATAAGGTTTTTTGACACTCGCAATAAGTACGGAAATCTGACCGCTGTTTGAGATTTTTAAAACATTATCCGCATTGTAGTTCGCAAGGTATAGGTTATTCTGTTCATCTATATCAATCCCGATAGGGCCTTTGATTCTTGCATCTTTAACGTAAAGTTTTCTTGAACCGTCAGGTGCTATTTTATATACAGCATTATCAGAAAATCCGGCTACAAACAAATTGCCTTTGCTGTCGGTTGCAACTCCGGTCGGACTTCCCAGGTTCTGGAAAATACCGTTTTGGGTAACAGGAGTTGAGGCAGTTTTCTTTTCTGCGGCTTGTTTTGCTGTTGCCTGCTTTTGCTGCTGTTTTATGGTTTGAATATCAGTATTTAACGAACGGGCAAGAGCCTGTGCTTTTGAATAAATGATATGCGATTGCGGAATTATTGAAAGATACTGTTTTGCCGCATCTGTTTTTCCGAGTCTTGCACTGATTTCGGCAGCTTTATAAACCGATTCGTAATCGGTAGGATTTCTTACAATAATTTGTTTGAATACGGTGAGTGCAGCCTCATCCTGTTTTATAAATTCCAGAATTGAACCCAGATTGTAATATGCATCTGTATAATTCGGGTCAATAGCAATAGCCTGCCTGAATGCGGTTATTGATTTGTCATATTCACCGAGTCTGTAAAAATCCACCCCTTTGTTATACTGTAACTTTGCCTGTGTAGAAGTAGTATCAGCCGCAAAGACTGAACCTGCGGCTGATACTATTATTAATAATGTAATTAGTAATTTTTTCATTAAATTTCGTCCAACTCTTTAATCAACTTGCTGTTTTTTTCGGCAAAATCTGCCCCCCTTGATATTATAGCAAGTTTTAAGATATTGGCAAGGTCTATGGTTTCCATAGAAAGGAAATTATCCGGCAAACGCAAGCTCCAGTTGGCATCACCGGATGTTCCAGGTCGGTTATATACATCGTAAAGTTTGAAATAATCCGTAAAGAATATCTGGATATTTTCTGCTTTGGAAGCAAAAATCTCTACGAGTTTAGTTTGGGCGAGAAATTCCGCATTCTTTGTCAATTCAACAATAAGTGCGTCTTTGTCGTTCCAATCCGGAAAATCAAGGTCTTCAACAAGATTTTTTACATGCAGGTAGCCTTCATGTGTATTTACCATTGAATCAGCCCACATTTTAATAGGTTCATTGTCGTGGGTTCCGACCATTGCCCATGTTTTTTCCGTAATATTTTTACATCTGTACGGGTGCTCAGGCTTTTCAGGAACCACAAACTGTGTTAACTTCATTCCAAGCAGTTTGTATTCTTTCATAACCGCAGCAACAGGGTTGGTTAAAGTCCCGAGGTCTTCGCAAACGATTGCGTTTTTATCCAGACCTTCTTCTTCCGCCGCAGCAATTACAACTTTCTCAATCAATCTGCCGTATAATTTAATCTGTTTTTTAGATAATTTTTTGACTCTTTTTTCTTTGTCTGCCTCAAGTTCCATGTCTAAATCGTCAAGAGAAGGAATTGCGTATTTTGCAAGTTCCGGATGTTCCGGTGAAGAATATAATCTTCCTGCCCCTTCTTCTATTTTTGGTTTTTTGCCTGCTTTGTAAACCCAAGGGTCAATCAAACCTACAATGTGGTCGATTCTTACGCCGCCCGGATTTTCTTTGAACATCTTTTTGAAGAGGTTTTTCATTAAAATACCGCCTTCATCAAGAGAGCCGTCAGCTTTGAAAAGTTTTTCAGGGTTCATGACAGGAAATCCCCAGGCCTGACCGTCTTTTGAGAAGTAATCAGGCGGGCAGCCGAGCATCCATCCGTCTAAGAACAGTGATTGATATGCCCATGTATCACGGTCAGAGAAAGCTACCTGTCTGTCAGCAATCATTTTAATGTTATTTTTCTTTGCGTATTCAAGTGTTTCCTGATTTTGAATATCAAGAACGAATTGTATAAATTTGTAACATTCGATTTCATCAGAATATTTTTTTGAGATTTCTTCAATACGTTTTCCGTATTCAATACCTTCTTCTATAGATTTCGGGTTAAACAGATTTTTGTCTGTTTCAGAATCCCACAGAGGCCAGTAATCATTGCCATGCTCTATGGAAAGAGCTTCGTAGAGGCTGTCTTTATCCAGCCAGTAATCGTTTTCTCTTTTGAAGTCATTAAATGCTTTATTCAGCTTTTTATCATCTAGTTTTTTGAAATTATTCCATGCTTCAAGCAGAGCCTCTGCCTGCTTATTATAAATATATGAATAAGCGGTTTTATTAACATGTTTGTTAGGGTTGCCCTCAACAATTTCGTTATAAGTTTCAACAGAAAGGATATAATGCCATTTCTTTTCAGTAAGTTGTTTCAGGTCAATAAAAAGCGGATTTCCTGAAAAAATTGTGCCTGTATATGGCGAAGCGTCACAGCCTTTTGTCTTGCCGGCAGGTCCCAGTTGAATTGAGTTAAATATTCCGGAGGCGAAATCAATAACTTCTTTTCCTCCGTTGGAGTTGACGGTTCCGAATCCCGTGTTTTCGCCGGCTGCAGACGGAAAGCTGCCGCTGTGCATAATCAGAGCAAAATTCTTTTTACCGAGTGTTTTAAGTGCTTTTTGAATTGTTTTTGTCGCATTTTTTTCTAATGTGCAAACCATTAATTTATACCCCTTTCCCTTCTTTATAAAAAATCTATAACACTTATATACCGATGCTAACATAAGCAAGTGTTGTTTACAAGTAGTAATTTGAGAAAAGAGGATAAAATGGCTCACAATGCTGATTCTGCGGTTAAATACCTGTTTAGGAGTTCTTGCAACGGGATTTTAGGTGTTTTTGAACGGATTGTTTTTGTAAAAATTTATATATAAAATCTATATTACTACTTGACAACATGATAGTTATGCTTTAAAATAAGTGTATAACAAATACTTTTAAGATCATCACTCTTTTAGGTATAACAAAATTGGTATTTATATTATTCATTCGATGATTTATAGAGGTTTGGAAAAACGTACTTATACACAATCTATTAAGAGAAAGGTGAAGAGATTATGACAAAAAAATTCGGTTTTACTTTGGCTGAAGTATTGATTACTTTAGGTATCATCGGCGTTGTAGCAGCTATGACAATGCCGACATTGTTGAACTCAACAAACGGTGCACAGTACAGAACAGCTTACAAAAAAGCTTTGTCAGTATTGTCACAGGCAGTAGTTTTGAACGTAGCACTTGATGACTATGATTTGTCACAGACAAATGCAAACGATGATGGTGCAACAGATGAGGCATCAGTTTATGCATTGTTTATGAACCGTATGAACGTTGTTAAAACTGCAGATGCAAATTCAAGTGAAGATTGGGGAGCTTCAGGTGTAGATACAGTTAAATTTGGTTCTGGTGCAACTGACAACTATACATTGTTCTTCAACGATGGTATTACATTTACATTCCCTAAAGCTACAGCTGGTTGTACTGCCGGTAATGCGACCGTTACTGAATCAATTTGTAAAGGTGTAATTGACGTTAACGGTGCTAAAAACCCTAACAAATTAGTAACTTGTGATGGAACAACTAATTCTTGGAATTCCGCTGTAGATGATTGTACAGTAACTAACCCTACAGATATGTATCCGGTTAAATTCTACGATCAGTCTGTATTGCCAGCTACAGATGCTGCAGAAGCAGTTCTTTACGGCGGTAAATAAGCTTGATTTGAATAAAATCGTAAAAAGACAGAGGTTTTGCCTCTGTCTTTTTTCATGCATAAAGTTGCAGTTTTTTTATGTCATTCAGAAACATTAACCGTTGCGGCTCACGAAATTTGTCACTGTTCAGAATCCCTCTATTTGTGATAATTAAGAGATCCTGAAATAAATTCAGGATGACATGATGCGGCTGTGCGATTGCACAGTATCAAAAACCCTCCGGCACTTAGTGCCACCTCACCTTCACTTCGTTACGGAAGCATGGTCACAAGGCTCCCTGTGTTCTCCTGTTCCCTTTGCTCCTTACATGGATTGTAAAGCCATAGATGAAAAATTTTATATTCTGTAATCAATTCCGTGTTTGTTGAAAAGATTATTGAAAAAGTCCTTATTTTTTCTTATTTCTTCTTCCGTAAGTTTCATGTCCAGAACCCATTTTAATTGGTGCTGCTGAGGATTCTTTACAGTTTGAGCTCTTTGAATATAATTATAAAAAAGGTTATTGATTTCATCGTTTAAATCCCGTATGTGAAGTCCATATAATTTGTGATTTTTTATTTTTTCAATTAGTTCAAGAGCTTTTTGCGACAGGTCGTAAAATTCTCTGCCTTTATCTGCTGCAATGTTCTGCAAAAGTTTGTCCCTGCTATCAAACGAAGTGACAGCCGGCCGGAATTTGTACTTTGAATGAAAATTAATTGCAGTTTCCTTTGATGTGATAATAAAATTTTTAACTTTGTTTTCAAGCATTTCGATTATGCTTGCAAGCCGGATAATTTCACCGAAATAGTAGTTTCGCTGCCTGTATTCAGGTTCAACTTTGATATACAAACCCGTTATGTTTTCGGAATCCTTAAAATAAGAATAATGTTCGTAGCCCAGAAGTTTATTAAATTTATTTTTCAATTCTATATAATATCTGTAACTGTAGTCTTCATCTTCTTTTCTAATCTGCAGGTTAAGTTCTCCCGCTTTATTTTCGGGAATTTTGAATGACACAAGTTTAACTCCGTCTGATGTTGTATTAAATCTTACTGCAGATTTGAGCGGTTTTAGTAAATCCATATTTTTGTTAAAACATGTGAATAAAATTTTTTGCGTATTTTTTTATGTGAAGTCATATTGCGTCATTTGATTAAATGATTGATTTTTGACTAAATCTTATTAAAATATCAGTATGAAGAAAATTCTGCTTATACTGGGAATATTGTTGTGTTCAATTTCTGTTCAGGCAGAAGAAGTGGATTACGAACAGGTGTACAGAGATTTGGAAGTTCCGACACTGAGATATGTTCACAATATTGACCCGGGAGAGTATTATGACACACAAACTTCAACCTGGTCGCCCTATCCGCTTTTCAGACTTACTGCAACTCTGTATTTTAAATCAATCACCATAGAGCCGGGATATTACCTTTTGACTCCGAGAGAACACAAAGGCAGCTGGTATATGCTTTTTAAAGAAGCCGGAAAAATAAAATACATAGTACCGATTTATGACAGACAGATTGTACCGCTGCATTTTTATGATGAAAATCTTCCGAAAGCAAAACTTACTCCTACCCAAAAAATTCATATAACACTTCTAGATACAATAGGCAAATTTATCCCGAGTGCCAAAAGAAAACCGACCCCGCAGACTTATTTGGAAGTTGTTGATCTGGATAATAATTTTATTTCTCTCGTAGTTTACTGGGGGAATTACAAATATTTTACGATTTTCAGAACAATACAGTTATAATATCTGATTACAAATACAGCCAGAGAACGATTCTTGCGTATTTTGCAATGAGAACGGCAATATAGCTGAAAATAAAATCGTAAACTATTTTGAGTCCGCTCTGGGAAACAAGCCAGCTTCCGACAAAACTCCATGCGGTATGTTTTAAAACAGCAAGACCCATCATATAAGAAAGACCTATCAGATGAATTAAAATGACACTTAAAAACACTGCTTTAGCAGTATTTTTGTATGTGTAACCGTTTTTTTTCAGAATGGTTCCGAGTAAAAATGCTGCCGGAATATAGGCAAGAATATATCCGAATCCGTATTCAAAAATATATCTCCAGCCTCCGCCGAGAGCAAAAACCGGCATTATAAAAAGTCCAGTTAATATGTAGAGGATAATGCTTGTAATCCCGAGCCTTCTGCCAAGAAGTCCGACTACAAACATAACTGCTGGTATCTGCGGAATAAATTTATATGTAAATAAAAAATCTTTAAAATTCAGCGGTTCTCCGGAAAAGAGTTTTGAGGGGAGTATCAGATGCGTAATATCAAGCTGCAAGAATGTTGATATTACGAGTAAAAAGGAGCAAAAAAGTATAAAAACGAGGCTGCCGATACTGAATCGAACCCCTTTTTTCTTAGGCTTAACCGTTTTTACACGGAGTTTTCTTTCTGTTGCTGCTTCCTCTCCTGTCATAGAATATTAATTGCCTTTTTCAATTCCGCATATTTTTTATTGTAATTCTCTTTAAATTTATCGTAAAAAATGTTTTCTGTCCACATTATTAAGGCATCTTCATTATTATCCTGATAGTAGCCTTTACGTGTTCCCAGCGAGCGGAAACCGTATTTTTCATAGAGTCCTATAGCGGCAATATTGCTGACTCTGACTTCAAGGGTTATATATTTAACCATATTTTTGCGGCATTCTTCGATTATGCCGGTGAGCAGGGCTTCGCCTACATGATGGCGGCGATATTTTTTTGCTACGGCAATATTTGTGATATGTGCTTCTTCAAGAATTTCCCAGCTTCCGGCATAACCGATTAATTCTCCCTGAGAATTAAAAGCACTGTAATATTTAGCAAGTTCGTTCGATAGTTCGTTAAAAAACGATTCTTTTGACCAGTGATGTTCACCGTAGGCCTCTGCCTCAATCGCAATAACCTTCTCAATATCGGAAGTTTTCATACGTTCAATTTTTACGGTAAAAAGCGTATCC
>JADIND010000081.1 GCA_017694215.1 Candidatus Scatousia excrementipullorum
AAAATTTAAAAAATATGAGAAGAAATTTGAAAAAATACCATTTAAACATAGGTATTATTCATATTATAAGAACAAGAATAATAAATTAACACATAAAGGCATTGTTTATATTATGTTTAACCCAAGCCATGCAATACCCGGGAATTTTGATGATTCCATCAACAATTGTATAAATTTAGCGAAAAATTATGATTATATTGAAATTTTAAACCTTTTTTCACTAAGGAAACCCAGTGGATATAAAAAGGCTGAATTATATGACAGTAATAATGTCAATAAAAAATTTATTTTAGATTATTTAGAAAATATAGTTGATAATAAAAATATTGATGTTGTCCTTGCTTGGGGACATGGAAAAGAAAAAGACTACAAAGAAATAATCGATGAAATAAATAATATATTAAAAAATAAAAATAATGTTTTCATAATTGGTGTAGATGCACAAAAAGCAAATACTTACATTCATCATGCAAATTCCCAGATTTGGAATGGTCTTGGAAAAATAGAAGAAGTTGCAAAACTTGTACCATACAACTTTATAGGAGTTTGATACTTTTTGTGTCATGAGCCTTGAAACATTTTGCAACAGGAACGAGTAATTGAATAATCGCAAATTTTAAACTGCGTCCGAATTAGGCAGAGTAGGGAGTTAAGTTAAAAGTTGAAAGGATACTTAAAATGAACAAAGAAGAAATATTTAAGAATATTCCATACATAAAGGCTTATAGGCACGACATCACAGATAGTTTTGATTTGTATTTTGGACAAAACAAGAATAATAAAAATAATTGCCTTATAGAAGTTAAGGGGGTTGCATATTACAATTGCGAAACACCAAAAGCCAAATCTGATTGTTACAGATATTACCTTGAACTGGAAATGAATAATCAAAAAAACAATAAAACCCTGGTTATTTTAATGCTTAACCCGTCAAATACATTTCCGGAAATGAACGGTAAAAAATCAACGGTCGACGGAACTGTTAAAAATGCAGTAAGAATTGCCTATAAAGCAGGATACTCAAAAGTTATTATTTTAAATTCATTCAACTATATAGACGGAAACAGCTTGACTGCAATAAAAACAACGAAGCAATCCTCGACTGAAATTAACACAAAAATAATATCAAATGTACTAAAAGAACATAAAAATTTGATGATAGCTTGGGGTACAAAAGTGCGTAAAAGAGATAAAAATAGCATTTTAAGCAGTATTTGGGATATAGCTACAGATTTAAAAATATATGCATATGCTTGGAATAAAAATTCAAATTGTCCTTATCATCCGGCATCCAGAGTGGATAATAAGAACAACGGATTTCCTCTAACGAAATTTTTAACCGACAAGACCAATTTCTTAAAGCTGGGTATTCTAAAGCAAAATGATAAATTTGATTTAGTATTAAAGAGTCAAATTGAGCTGCGTCGAAATTGGACGAAATAGTATCTTAGCAATAAGTAACAATAATCAATAATCAGCTTCGCCACGTTTATTTTAGACGTGGCGAATATTTAAGGAATTTGAAACGATAGGATTGTTACTAAATAAAATTTTTAATTAAACTTGCATAATTCGGAGAAAATGTGGTATAATATCCGTATAATATTCGGAGAAAATATGAGATATATCTATCAAAACACAGACTGGCACAGCTTTAGATGGTGCGGAGATAAAATTCAAAATTTATTATTAGAAATCAAAAAATCGCAAGGATATTTACTTGGTAAAATGGATTCTCTGGGTTTTGATGTCAAAAATAATGCACTATTACAGATTTTGACAGAAAACATTATTAAATCATCTGAAATTGAAGGACAAATTTTAGACAAACATTTGGTTCGTTCATCTGTTGCCAGACGACTCGGTATTGACATTGGCGGTGAAACACCTGTATCAAGAGATATTGAGGGTGTTGTAGAAATGATGCTTGATGCAACTCAAAATTATTCCTCACAGATGACAAAAGAAAGACTTATAGGATGGCACGCAGCGCTTTTCCCGACAGGTTACAGCGGTATGTACAAAATCAATGTCGGAGGATACAGGACTGATGAACTTGGTCCAATGCAGGTTATTTCAGGTTATACCGGCAATGAAAAAGTTCATTATGAAGCTCCAAAAGCCGGATTACTTGAAGGGGAGATGAATGAGCTTATCAATTATATTAATACGGAAAAAGAAACAGATTTTTTAATTCAAGCCGGCATTGTGCATCTCTGGTTTGTAATTTTGCACCCGTTTGATGACGGCAACGGAAGAATTGCAAGAGCCTTAACGGATATGATTCTTGCAAGAAGTGATGACAGCAAATTCCGTTTTTATTCGATGTCTTCGCAAATCCAGAAAAACAGAAAAAGCTATTATGAAGTTTTGGAAAAAACTCAAAAAGGTTCAATGGATATAACGAATTGGCTTGTATGGTTTTTAGAAAACCTGTTAGCTGCAATTCAATCAAGTGGAGAAATTACCGATAAAGTTTTGCAAAAAGCAGAATTCTGGCAGAAAAATTCTAATTTAGTTTTTAACGAAAGACAAATTAAAGTTTTAAACAGGTTTATGGATAATTTTGAAGGCAATCTTACAACAACAAAGTGGGCAAAAATGTGTAATTGCTCGCAAGATACCGCAAATTTGGATATTAACGACTTAATAGATAAGAAAATACTAAAGAAAACGGGCAAAGGGCGGGCTACACATTATCTTTTGCGTAAATAACTAAAACCCTACAGAATTCTGCAACTCTTTAGACTTTTTGACCTTAACTTCATCTTCAAGCATCTTGTAAAGTTCGCCTAAATCCGTTATACATAAGAAAGTAGCTTTCTTTTTTACTGTTGCAAAATCTCCAGCGGTTAAACCTTTTATACATACATCCGCATTTTTAATTCCGAAAAAGTGTTCAAATGCAGTGTTCACCTGTTCTTTTGTCATAAAATCAAATTTGATTTTGAACGTAAACCGCCTCAAGCTTGCTTCATCAAGCGTGTCAAGCAAATTTGTCGTACAAACAAACGGATATTCGTGAGATTCCATCCACGTCAGCATCTCATTAACCTGTGAAACTTCCCAGTTTCTTACAGCGTTATTGCGATTTTGCAGGAATGAATCTGCCTCATCGAAAATCAACATTGCTTTTTTCGATTTGGCTTGAGCAAATGCATCTGCAATATTTTGTTCTGTCTCGCCAACATATTTGGACATTAAATCACTTGCACGCTTCATTATTACCTCAACCCCTAGTTCTTTAGCTAAATACCTTGCATATAAACTTTTCCCGGTCCCGGGTTCTCCATAAAGGCAAAGTGAAAAGTTTACTTTTCCACAAGATTTTATTTTTGTAGTCAAATCCTTTATATTTAAATCCGTATTTACAAGATTGTCGTTATATTCTTTCATTTCAAACTCTTTCTTCTTTTTGACATTTTTCTTTTTAGTCACAACTTTTGCAACATTTTCAACAAAAACCTCAAAATCATCTTGATTACCGTTAATAAGTTTTGTCGTTTTTACAGCATTCGTAATCAATGACGGCGGGATTTCGTAATTTTTGTTTAATTCCACAAGTTTTTTGCTATCTATTTTAAATTTGTTTTTGCGAATAACCCGTTTCCAAATATTTAGGCGGATGTCATCTGTCAATTTTTCAAACTCGACAGTATAAGTCATTCTACGCAAAAACGCCGGATCAACATCATAAATATTGTTTGTTGTCCAGAAAATCGGAATAGGTGTTTCTTCAATCAAAGTATTCAAGTAAGCCTTTGATGCACTTCCAAATTCTGTAAAACCTCTGTTCATAACATCTTCGGCTTCATCAAAGAGAATGCATGAGTTGTTAGTTTTTGAAAGAATTGTTTGTTTTGATGATAAATCGCTCAGTCGGTCTTTTCTTGAAGCTTCTTTGTCCATAAATTTTGCCGATACTGAGTACATATCGCATTTTGCCTTATTTGCAATAAGTTTTGCAAACTGGGTTTTGCCTGTACCGACAGAGCCGTAAAGTAAAATATTTATCCCTTTAGCGTGGTTTTTAATCGCTGAAGTCAAGATATTTAAAGCAACGTCACGTTCTTTTGCAAGATGTTCAAAATCTCTCCAACAGAGCTCTGATTTCTGATTTTTCCCAAGTAAAATATTTTTAATCTGTGTTTGTGTTTTTATTTCTGAATTCAAGAACACTTCAAGAATTTTATTATTTAATGCGATTTTATCATTATTAAATGAAGTTTTTATTAAAATTCCTTTATTAAATAATTGTTTTTTTAGTCTGGCAACTTCCCAACTTTTTAAGTCAAGCATTTGAATTCCAAAAATTTCAAATTCCTCATATAAAAAACCAGCAAAATATGTATGAAGTTCGTTAACACAACGATTGATAACCTTAAATATGTAAAATGAAACTATTTCTTGTTCAATACTATCCAAATTATATAAATTTGAAACAAATTCAATTTTATTCTTGAGTGAAGATTTTTTATATTTTAAACTTTTCAATTTTGTGACTAAAATTTGTTTTAAGGTACTTTTAAAACTTAGTTCTTCATTGTAACCTAAATGTTCGTGATATTTAGGACACTTTCTCCTTGGTAAATCCAGCATACTAATTAGGTCTCTATAAAAAAAGCTAAATTCACTTTTGTCGATATCTAAGTTGTCGATTAATTTTATCAAATATCGACATAACACAGCACATTCAAAGGCTGAACATTTCGAGCGTCCTTTAAGTTTATCATTTAATTTATCATAATTTTCTATCAATTTATTAACCATATTGTAAATCCTTCCTTACATACATTGTAAGCAAGAACTATGTCACTTCCGGACAGAGACTTCAAGTCATATTAAATTGTTGATTTAATTTCTTAACAAAACGACAAAAATGAAAAATATTATTATAAAATTAAAGAATGGAAGAGCTTTATGTAGATAGATACCTATGTCCTAATAATAAAACTCAAAATTTGGATACATTTAGTTTCTTAATGGGTGAAATGACATATATTTCACCTGAAGTTGTATATACAATGGATGTTTATAAACAATTTAAGGATATAAGAAATAATCCTTATAACTTTATAATTGGCAACGGAGGTCTTGGTAAATCTACATATTTAAAACAAATCAAAACGACTTTAGAAAAAGAGAATATTCCTTGTTTATTAATTGAACTTAAATCTCTAAGTGACGAAAATAGTTTATATAACAGAATAAATCAATATTTAAGAAAACTTAATTCCAAAGAAATATATCTTCTATTAGATGCAATAGATGAAGCTATAGATTGCAACATTCAAAACGTTGCAAATAAGATATGTGATGCGATATCACAAATTATAACTTCGTATAAGGTACAAGAAAGATTTAGAGTATTACATAAGGATAAATTAAATAACCCACAACGTAAAAAACAACTAAAACGACATAAAAGACTTGTTAATATTTTCGTATATTTTCTTATGTTAAACTTTTTTAATAAATTTTTACAAAAGGTGCAAACGTCATTATAGCAGTAGTAATAGTAGTAATAGAGTGTTTTATCTATAATAAAATTGGGCAATAAAAAACTACTTGATGACTTTATATGAATATAAGATTAAATTAAATATTCAAACTAATTTATTAGAAAGTAGATTAAGAATCTAGATAGGAGAAAAATAAAGTATGCAAATTAATCATATAAAACGGATTGCAAATATTTTGGTTAAAAACAAAAAAGTTGTTTCAAATGCATATAATAAAGCAGGAAACAGGTTAGCTGCTAAAACTACTTTGTCTGATGTCCACAAACTAAAAGGTATAGAAATGCCTGAAGGTACTGTAAGTATTGATTTAGTAAATGTAGAACGAGAGTTTGGCAAAAGTTCCTCTAATATAATTTCTTTCAAAGATAAAGATGGAAAATTAATTAAGCGTTTTAGAACCGATAAAACTCCTGAAGGAGTGTATTCAACAGAAAGTAATTATGCTTTTGAGGAATATTATTCACCCAAAACGGATTCAACAGGTTTGTTTTTGGATATAAGACGAACCGGGAAGTTGAATAATGAGCTTAAATCTCATACTCGCGATATGGTATCGTTTGTAAAATCAGAAATAGAAAAGAATAACCCGATACATGTTACTCATTCAAAACTGAAAACACAAGAGTTTTCATTTGGAAGAAAAGAACTTCAACGGATAGAAAGTTGGGTGAAAGGTGATAAAAATTCAATGAAATACTTGGAAACCCAAGGTATGAGACGAGCTGACGGAAGAGTTCAGTTAACTGATATCAAAGGTAATACAACAACTCCAATAGAAGAATTTACAAAAGACCCGTATATTATGACAAGAATGTATCCGAAAAAGGATTTTGCGCAATCTATAAAACATTATCTTGCCGATATAAATGATGTTCCTATAAATTCAATAAATTTCAAATTAAAAAAATTAAAAAATTGTGGAGGTTATTATCGACCTGCAACTAATACTGTAGTTGTGGATTCTAATTTATCAAAGGCAAAATTAGTTGAGGCGGTAGGGCATGAACTCAGACATAAAAAGCAAGATATAATGTCTTGGCATGCAATAGGTAATTATATTAGTGGTTTTTGGAAGGTTAATACTGGGAATAAAAGAGAAAACTTATTAGGTCTGTATTTTTTCAGGGGTAATGGCAAAAGTTTGCTTTCTTTAAACGGAAGGATTAAAAAATATTATTATGGAAGTCCTTTAGAAATAGATGCATATAAGGCTGGTGGGCGTTTTGAGAGAAAGTATATCAGATTGTCACAAAAACTTGGTAATGAATTTCCTTATGCTTCATCTTCTCAATTTGGATACGATGGAAGTTTTGACGAATTTGCTGCGTTTTTAGGAGAAGCTTTTAAAAATGCCAAAGTAGTTCAAGTTCAAGAGCCTATATATAGAAATTGATTCTGTCGCATATAATATGTTGAATGTTGCGCAGATTTAAAATAGGATGATTTTTACTTATGATAAGGAAAGTAAGAAAAAATTATTAAAATGTAATAATGCGCTTACCAAGCGAGAAATTATAATATATGGTAATGATTTAAATAAAATAGCAGATAAAAATGAATTAGCCGCAATGATTGCACGAGAAATTGTTAAGACTGATACTTCTTATTGGTGATATTTTAAAATTTTTCTGATATCTTCAAACAAATTTTCTTGTGAAACTTTGCTGTCAGGAGTAACAGAATCTTCATCTACTATAAAGTCTGCAATTTTGGAAGAATCTTCAGATAAATTTGCAGGAGTTTCCATACTTATTGTAGATTGAACTGATTTTATAATTTGAGTAAGTTTATTGACCGGAACCCCTAATCTGTATGCAATTTCTTGTTTTGTTGGGGAGTGTCCCAGTTCTGTTGTCAAATCTATTGTTGCACGGCGAATTTTTCCTAAAGATTCTATCATATGAATTGGCAGTCTTATTATTCTTGCTTTATCTGCTATTGCATGGGTTATTGATTGTTGAATCCACCAAGTTGCATAAGTTGAGAACTTGTAACCTTTTGTATAATCAAATCTGCCGGCAGCTTTCATAAGTCCCATGTTGCCTTCTTGAATTAAATCAAGGAAAGAAAGTCCTCGACCAATATATTTTTTTGCAATACTAACGACTAATCTCAAATTCGCATTGACTAATAAATTCTTTGAGAAATCATCGTGGTCTTCATATATTTTTTTTTGCAAGATCAAGTGTAATTTAACGGGACATAATTATCTTAAAACTTGTGAAAAATTTTTTGCTATGTTTATGTAAAATCAAATACTCATTTCAACTGTTACTAATAATCATTTAAAGAGTTTTTTACAGGAAGTCTGTAATTTAACGACCGGTTTGATTTGTACGGATACTTTGATTATTTTGGACAGCCCGCTTTGTGTGGGCTTTTTTAGGTCGGAATTTTAAGTATTCCAAAAAAATCAAACTGCCGAACTGGACTTTTTTCGGACTGTACGGATAGATCGAGATTTTCTTAATATAGCTGAATTACGCACCAATTTTGAAGTGTACGGATAATTTGATTATTTCGGAATAGTCCAGTTCCGCAAAATTTTAAAAATTTTAAAACAAAATCGGAAGTTTTTTCTTAAGGTTGGAATATTATAAAATTTTCTTTAAATAAATCATATCTACCAACTGCTTTTCATTTTCAAAAATTGGGTGCGGGTAGTTATCAATAAAAAAGTTTTTTAGTCTGTGAGTTTCTTGAAAACCTTGTTTTTTATAGAATTTCAAGGTATTGTTATTTTCTCCGGTTCCAAGGATTAAATATTTAAAATTTGTTTTATATTTATTACAGACAAAATTAATCAATGCTGAGGCATAGCCTTTATTTTGATACTGCGTATAAGTTGCAAGATTTTTTATTTCAACGGTTTCCTTATCAATCTCCATAACAGCACAGATTGATGTCAAGATATCATTATCGTACAAAGCAAAAAGTTTTGACGATTCCAGATATTTGTTAATCATTGCTTTATCTTCATCGCCGATTAATAGAATATCCATATAATCCTTTTTATTCGTAGTTATTTCTTTAATTTGCATAAGTTAAATATATCATAATTGATACAAAACCGAAACAAAGGTCGGAAATAGGGGGATAATGCTTTGTTCTCAGAGTTAATGCGTATGTACCCAATGAAATAGAATATTATAAGAAATCCGTATTAAAAACAGGGTTTTATTAAGAATGTATTAATGAAAACTTTGCTCAACTGTTTAACATTTTAAATTTATTTTGCCCGAAATAATCAAACTATCTGTAAAATATAATCAAACCATGTGTTCTTTTACAAAGTCAAATCTTAAAATGTCATCCTGAACTTGGTTCAGGATCTTATAACTGTAGACTTTGAGTCAATTTTACAGGTTGGAAGTTGCTTAATGATACAAAATTAAACTGGTTGGAATCAGACTTTATCAGGACATTAAATAGTAAAAAGTATTATAAAATTTGCTTAAATTTACTAAAAGCAACGAAAATTAAAAACCAGATTTATGTTCAATTTTATTTTTTACTAGCAAAAAATATTTTGTTTTAGTTTTATAGCAGACATGAGTTATTATACAAAAGTCAGAACATATTTAAATTCACCCGTAAAATGCTTTATCCCAAAATGCAATGCTCGATGCTGCGTGGATGCACCTCTGCCGGAAGGCTTTTTGGATCAACACAAAGGAAGAATTCAGAGAAGGATATATGGTGCTGTAAATATCGGACAAAATGACCCGAGAGATACGTTTAATTCAATAATTTACAATACAACTCCAAGTCCGGTACAACTGATGGGTTTTGATCAGAATGGCAATAAAATGTTAGGTATTCCAAAAGAAGTTATAAAAGAACTAAATATAAAAAGTATGGAGCAAATTCAGGAGTTGTTAAACGATTACGGCAGATATAAAAATTACTGTCCGTTTATTACTACGTATGGAAAATGTAGTGTTTATAACCATCGCCCTATTATTTGCAGGGAATTTGGCTCATCTCCTTTAAAAATAGATTATTGTCCTCAGAAATCAAGCAGGCTGGATATTATTAAATTTTGTGTAAAAGAGTTCTTCAATTTTAAGAAAAATTTTAAAGCTATGGGGCACGCTTTAAAAATGAAATTTGCAAAAAACAACACTGATACTTAAAATGTATATAGCACTGGTTTTGTATTCCAATCCAATCTACAAACGCCTTAGCTCATTATATTATACTTGGTAAAACATAAAAAATATATTTTGGAATTCACATAATGACCGATTGTGTTGCGAAACCTACTAAAAACTAATCAATAAATTAACAAAACGTAAAATTTAACAAATAAAATAATTCAATTTGTTCATTTACAATCCACGTATCACCATTCTCTTTTGTGGAATTTTGTATTTATGTGTCCGAGTCAAGAAAACCTCAATTATGGTTATGTTTTTGCTGACAGAAACCCTAACTTACAAACTAATGATTTTAATAAAACTAATTATGTTTTATTTTAAAATATCTTAAAAATTTTTATAATACTACTTTTTATATTATCATAAGATTATAATGAGAATAAGTTGTAATTTTTTACCCTGTAATAATTCCCCAATTTCTTTTAAATCAAAAAGTTCAGTTGTAAAAGATGCTGACTGGGTTTGCCGGTCGGTTAACGCCAATTTCCCGGCTATATCTACAACCTGGTTAAATTTTAATTTGGATACACATAAGAAAATGCATTTTATTTCGCGTATCGGAGAAGATATTCAAAAGGCAAGAAATAAAAATTGTTCGGAATTAGTGCCATTTAAATTTTTTAAAAATATGCTAAATCAGGTTAAGCAAAACAAAGCTGGAAATTGCTTTGAAAAAGCAACCATCGCAGAACTTATTCTCAAAATAAACGGTGTAAACAACTGCAACAGAATCAATCTTGTTACTGATAATGGCAAAAGAAATCTAAATCATTGTGTATTGCTGGTCAATTTTGATAAACAAAATTATTATCCATCTCTGCAGAAAGCTCTTATAATTGATCCGTGGAGCGGAAACAGCGGATATGCAGATATAATTTTTAAAAAATATGAAAATATGTATAATAAATTTTTTAAACTTAAACCCGATGAGAATATCCAGTTTGTACCGAGAAACATTTTGGATTTAGGAGAACAAGATATAAATTATTTTAAGGAAAACTACCCGAAACTTGTTTTTAAAAGTTCAGATAACCATAAACTATTTAAATCTGTTTAAATCAAAGCAAACTAATTTAACTAAATATTTTTAAACATTTCCCTGTTAAACAGTCAGCTTTTAGGTTGTGGTTTCTCCGCAAAAAAGATTTGTAATAAAATTGAAAATGAATTACAGATGTACCTTTATTCAAAACAGTTATTTACATTTAATAGATTCTCTATTATAAAAGAAAAAGATATTGATACAGTTGTTAAAAAGCCGGAAATCAATATTGTAGATTAATCTATGTCTATATATATATTATACTCTTTATTCAACAAACCTAATTTCATAAATAATACTTGCAAAATTGGTAAAAAATTTATATAGAGAGTTGCATAAAAAATCAAACCTTGTGTTCTTTTACAGTAGTAAAACTAAAAATAAATTTTTATTTGACTTAGAGCCGCTCTCATTTCTTATAATAAAAACATAGGCAAGAAATCATAAATAAAGAAAGGAGACGAATTGTGAAAAAAATATTTATTCTGGTTTTATTATTTATTATGTCACAAAACTTTATTTGTGCTGCCGCAGTAAAAAATGAGGGAGAAAATATGACAAGAACAGATATTTGCAAAGAAAATTACAAAATACTTTTTAAAGGTGAAGCACTGACAAATACAGGCAGTGACCCTGAAATGATGGCAATTCTGCAAAAATATATTTTTGGTGAAGTTTTTACAGTAGGTGAACTTGATATAAAAACAAGAGAAATGATAACCGTTACATCTCTTGCTGTTCAGCAGACTCTTCCGCAGCTGAAAGCTCACATTAATGCGGCATTGAATGTCGGGGTAACTCCGGTAGAATTAAGAGAAGCAATTTACCAGCTTGCACCGTTTATAGGTTTTCCGAAAACATTGAATGCCCTTGGCGTTTTGAATGAAGTATTTAAAGAAAGAAGTATTGAAATTCCGCTAAAATCAACAGCCACAGTAAAAGAAGAAGAACGTTTTTCCAAAGGATTTGAAATTCAAAATCCATTGTATGGCGATGAAATAAAACTGGCAATGGAAGGACTTCCTGATAATATGGGTTCTGATGTTGCAAAATTTTTAACAGAAGTTTGTTTCGGCGATTTTTATACCAGAGAGGGGCTTGATATTAAAACAAGAGAATTATTGTTTATTTCAGCTCTTGTAACAACAGGAAATACCGTAACCTTGAAAAGTCATATTAAAGGCAGTTTAAAAGCCGGCAACTCAAAAGAAACAATAACTGCTGCAATTATTCAATGTTTGCCTTATGTAGGATTTCCGAATACCATAGCCGCTCTTAAAATAATGAAAGAATTCCATAGGTTGCACTAATCAGAGCTTTCCAAAGCTATACGCCTTCTGTACTATCCTGTACTATTAGGCATTATGACAGAGTTTGAGGCAAAAAGCTGTATTTATATTTCTTTACATATCAGATTGAAATAGTTTCTCCTATTTATATCATTCAAATATATATAAAAAAAGACCTTCTGAATACAAAAGGTCTTTTTGATTAATTTTTTACAGTAAATTACGGTTTTTCATGAGCATCTGCACCGAATTTCTTTATCAAATCCAGAGCAGCTGTCTTGATTTTTGCATCTAATTCACGTTTAGCAGCCCTATCTGCCTCATCTTTAATTTCTTTATTATCAAACATTTTTGTAAGTTCAACAGCACGATCTAAGTCTGAATCCAAAGCGTTAATTTTTGCATATGCTTCTGCTGCTTGTTCCGGATTGTCAAACAAAAGACACGCCTTATAAGATTGCCCTTTCCGGATTCCGGCTACATCTGTTCCGTCCCATGTTGTTTTTATCTCTAGAATACTATCTGACGGCTTCGGTTTTACAGGCTGAAACGGTGCAATATATGAACTTGCGTATGGAAAATCAATGCGAGGTCTTAATTTTTCTCCGATTTCCAAATGACAATATTTGGTATCTTTTAATGCTTCACCTGCTTTTTGAAGTTTGTCGAGTACTTCCAATGAAGTTTGTTCCAGAGCTTTATGAGCTTTCGGGGTAATTTTGAGTGCCATTCCAAAGGTTGTAGATTTCGAAAAAGAGTTGTTAATTTGCATAATATTCTTCCTTTCAGTTTGTAAGTAACCATTCTAAAAAGTATAAAAAATAAAACTTGCTAGTTTTATAAAAAAAATTAACAAACCTTAATACTGCATTCGAAATCAAAGTTCCGGCACAAGCTGCCCGTATCCGGTTATTAGTATGCATTATAGTCTATAATAACTAAATATTATTACTTAAGCTTTCTGGAAAACCATTATATATTCGTGTTTGAATATATAGAACCCGCCGGCTAAAGCTCTGTATCTCCAGAGGTTTGCGGTGCGGCCTTTTGCTCTTTCGTTTCCCTGAATGTCTTTGACAATTATACCTTTGAGTTTGAATCCGAGTTTCATCATTCTTGCCATACACTCAAATCCGAGCGGCTGAACTTCCGAGTTTTTATAGCTGTCACCTATAATCAGTGCTGCAAAGCGTCCTTTTTCAAGAAAATCATATCCGTTTTTGGCAACTTTTTCGAACAAATCATAAAATTGTTCGGTTGATTCGCAGTTAGATAAGTCCTCTTTTTTGTCCGAAAATCGGATTATATCGTCATAAGGCGGGTGAAGAATTAGTAACTGGGCTTTTTCTTCACGCATAATATCAAGACTTGCCTGAACTTTTTCTCTGACATCTTCAGATGCGGAATCGCCACATATAATTCTGACATCGGTTACAAGCTGCTTCGGCGTGAATTTTTCAGATACTTTTTCAGCTAAATCGTCTTTAAGTTCAACCCCGATACAGCGTCTTTCCATATTAACAGCTTCAATACCCGAGGTTCCGGAACCGAAAAACAAATCCAGCACAATGTCGTTTTTCTTTGTAAATCTCTCGTAAAGCTGCTGGGCAATCTGCGGTATATAATTACCGTGGTATTCGTTTGAATGCCCGCCTTCTTTTAATCTGGAAGGGAATTCCCAGAGAGTATCCGTTTTAACATGGTCGTAAGCTTTCCAGTCATTCAGGTTGATATCACTGTATTTTGTCGTTTTTACAGGTTTTACGACCTGCAAATCCGTTTTCTTTAAAGGTTTTAGTTTAGTATTGGCTTTTAATCTTGCCATATCCCCTCCCGATTAGTCTTTAACAGATTTTATCTTACAGAAATGTTTCAAATTTGTAATCAAACATTTAGATGAAATCGTTTTTGCAGTAAATTGTAAGGTAAACCGAGGTGCTTTATCTAAGGAGCGTTGATTATGGGAAGAATTAAACAATTATCAAAACATTTGATAAACCAGATTGCAGCAGGAGAAGTTATTGAGCGTCCGGCATCTGTTGTAAAAGAACTTGTGGAAAATTCCGTTGATGCAGGTGCAACGAAAATAAGTGTCGAAATTTCTAATGAATGCCGCGACATAAGAGTTGCAGATAACGGTTCCGGAATTCATCCTGACGATATTATGCTGGCATTCTCCAAACATGCAACCAGCAAAATCACGACAGATGAAGATTTATTTGCAATCCATACACTCGGTTTCAGAGGTGAAGCACTTTCCAGCATAATTTCAATCGCAAAAGTCACGTGCACGACAAGAACTAAAGATTTTGAAACCGGAACAAAAGTAAAATGCGAAAACTCTGAAGTTAAGCAGGTTGAAACAGGTTGTGCCGTCGGAACGATTATGGAAATAAGAGATTTATTTTATAATATTCCGGCGAGATTAAAATTTCTTAAAAATTCAAATACAGAATTTTCTTATATTCAGGAGCTTGTTCAATCCATTGCGATTGTTAATCCGATGATTTCTTTTGAAGTTAAAAGAAACGGAAAAACTGTTTTAAAAACATCCGGAAACAACGAACTTAAATACGCTCTGAAAGAAATCTTTTCCTCAAATGTTACGGATAACCTGAAAGAAGTATTGAAAACCGATAATTTGTCAGGAATGAAAATTTCAGGTTATGTCAGCACGCCGGACTTTACCCGCTCCAGCAAAAAAGATTATCATATTTATATAAATTCCCGCACGGTAAAATGTCCTGTATTCCAAAAAGCAATAGATATGGCATACAAAAACCTCATAGCAGGCGGAAAGTATCCGTTTATTGTCCTGAACCTTGAACTTCCTCCGGCAGATGTCGATGTAAATGTACATCCGACTAAAAAAGAAGTCCGCTACAAAAATACAAATATGGTATTCAATTTTATAATGACAGCAATTCAGGCAGGCTTGTCAAACTATGTTGAAAAAGATTATTCGCACTCTCCGTTACATAACGAACAGCAGCCTGTTTTTGAAGATAATTCAGATGAGAGGGTTGTTTCTTTTAAACCTAAAACGATTGATGTTTTTTATAACAAATCCAATGACGAAGTTTATGTAAGCGATAAAGTTTTTGAAAAAGTTCAGGGGGATTTGGAACAACCTTCAGAACAAAAACAGATATTTGTTCCTGTAAAAGAAAAAGAACCTGAACCGGAAGAAAATATTGTCGGACAATACAAAAACACCTATATTCTTGTCGAAAAAGAAGACGGACTTGAAATTATAGACCAGCATATTGCGGAAGAAAGATATATATATGAAAAATTAAAGTCCGAAAAAAATATTGTTTCACAGCTTTTGTTCATATCGGATGTATTGACGGTTACGCCAAGCGAGGCTGAACTTATAAA
>JADIND010000005.1 GCA_017694215.1 Candidatus Scatousia excrementipullorum
TAGTCTCGTGGGCTCGGAGATGTGTATAAGAGACAGGGCGGAAACCGCCGTAACTGTTGCTTTAGGAAATATTATCTATGAATACACAAATTACTGCCAAAATTAAATCAGATGAAATCTTAACAAAGATTTTATCAAACTGTGACAATGAAATTTATCTTGTCGGCGGAGCTGTCCGTGATTTTCTTATGGACAAAGAAACATTTGACAGAGATTTAATTGTTATGGATGAAGATGCCGGAGAATTTGCACGTAAAATAAAAGACCTTTTTGACGCTGCATACGTTCCGCTGGATGAGAAAAACAAAATCTACAGGCTTGTTCTGCCGGACAAAATCAATTACCTTGATATCACAAACCCTATTGAAAATTCGCTGGAAAAGGACTTAATGCGGCGTGATATGGCAATAAATGCCATTGCCGTGAACTTAAGAACTTATGAAGTTGTTGATATGTGCGGCGGAATTACAGATATCAAAAACCATACATTGAGCCTTATTTCGGAGCATAATTTTGAAGACGATCCGTTAAGACTCTTAAGGGTTTACCGTTTTCAGTCAACACTCGGCTTTGACCTTACGGCACCGACAATTCATGCTGTATGTATGCTTGCAGCACATATAAAAGAACCTGCTCTTGAGAGGATTAATTCAGAAATTATAAAACTTTTCGGCGGCGAATATGCCCACAAAGCTGTTCTTAATATGGATAAAACGTGGCTTTTGGAAGAAATTTTTCCGTTTGTAAAAGAATTAAAACAGGTTCCGCCAAACACACATCATCATCTTGATTTATTTCATCATTCCGTAGAAACAGTTCGTCAGATTCAGCTTATTTACGAAGAGTCCGATGACGAAGTAAAAAAACATATGGATGAAAAATCTTTTGGCGGAGAATCAAGGCTTGCACATCTGAAATTTGCCGGATTTCTGCACGATATCGGGAAATTTTCGACGTGGACAATAGAAGAAGATACAGGCCGCCACAGATTTATCAAGCACGATGCAATAGGTGCTAAACTTGCAGAAAATCTGTTGAAGGAAATGAAATTTTCAAATAAACAAATTAAATACATAACTGCAATGATAAAAAATCACATATATCCTTCCCAGCTGATGACAGCTCCGGAAATAGATTTTGACACTCCTGCCGGAGAAAAAGCAATGATGAGGTTTATCAGGAAAACAGATGATAACGTCATTGATAACATTATTCTTGCTATGGCGGACAGGCTTTCTGCCCGTGGCGAAGCAATAACCGACGAGATGGTCGAAAATAACATTTCCGCATTGAAAAAACTTTTAAGCTTTTATCTTAAAATAAAAGACTCACTTGAACCTCTGCCGGTACTGCTTGACGGAAACGAGGTTATGAAGATATTGAATATTAAGCCTTCAAAACAGTTAGGCGAGATAATGAACGCCCTCCATGAAGCACAGTTATCAGGTGATGTCACTACAAAAGAACAGGCGGTTGAATTTATTAATAACTATGCTTACCACGGGTAATCATCAGGGATTTCCCAGTTGTTAAGCTGGATTATCTTGGTGCAGTAACCGCAGTTTGTACACCCTTTATAACAGCCCCACGTACCGCCCGAGGTTAAACTTGCCTCATTTCCGTTCCAGTTAAAGGTATATGGTTCAATAAAATTTAAACATGGAAAATTCCCCTTCATCTCGCGTAATTGCACTTATCATTTTTTATTGTAAAGAAAGTTTAATTAAGCCTTATTCCTGAAAACACTCTTAAATAGTGTATTTTAGAGCTTATTTATTGTTTTTAACAAATTTTTACTAAAGTTTTAGTTCGCAAATGCCGTTAAATATTATGCGGAATACTGTCCGTATATAGTTGAAAGGGTTTAAAATGTTTGAATTCAGCAGCACCGAGTTAATAAAGAATAAAGTCAGCCATGGCTTATATCAAAGGGAACCTTATTACGATTTTGATATTACCGAAATGATGGAAGAGTTAAGAAAAGATCCTTTCTATGATAAATTCCCTGATGACCAGCTTATTTTTTATGCTATTGAAAAGGGTTTAAAAGAAACTGATACCCTGACTGAAACCATTGTGGAAAATTTAAGGCTGACTCCGGAGGAAAAAATTGAATACGAAAGTCTTAAGCAACGAGTACAAAATAATGATTCTACATTGACCTCACAGGATAGAGAACGTTATAAGGAGCTTGCAAAATTTGCAAACTTTACGGAAGACCAGCTTTATGAATATGCATACTGTATAAGAGGCAACAACAGTATGAATGTTCACAGAGATACCGTTCATTCATATACTGACAAAAGCCGTCCGGAAGATCCTCTGTGGGGACAATATTCTTATGAAGAAATTCTCGAAATGGAAGCCGGCGGAGTTGAAATTCCGGAGGATGTTCTTGCATGGGCTCACGGTGAACAGGATGCCGATACTTCAGGTTATCAGATTGAATCCGAAGGAAGTGAAGATCAGAACGCTGTTTCAAATCTTGAAAATAAAACAAACACGGAAAGTGCCGCTGCCGTTCAAAAACGTTCGCAGGCATACAGTTCTCAGGCAGAAGCCCAACGTGATTTGATTGAAGATAAGACAGGTGAAATTGAACCGGAAATTCAAGACGCTGTTGATAAACAGGAAGATTTAACCCAAGAACAAAACGACACCCTTCAGGAAACTTCCAATTTGATGGACGAGTGGAAAATTCTTGATGAAAAAGCAAAAGCAGGTACACTTTCAGAAACGGAAAGAAAAAGATATGAAGAAATCTCAAAAACATTAAGCGGGATTACAAATAATCAGTTTGAGCATGATTTGGAAAATCTTAGTGCTGATATTGATGAAATAATGGCAGAAATGGAAAACATTAATCTGTTAATTGATATTAATGACCAAATCAATACGGAACTTTTAGATTCAAGTGTCCGCATGGTTGATGTTGAAGGTTCCAAGAAACGCGGATATTTAGCTGACAAAAAAGAAGCCGGTAATTTCGGCATATCTGATTCAATGCATGCAGAGGCAATGAGCGGCAACGTAGGTTTTTCTGCTGCACTTGAAGGTATTAACCTGAATACCGATAACGTAGCTGCTCAAACTGACACTTCTGAAAATAATTTCATTGCGGAACAGGTTTCAGATACGGTTCAGGAAGCAAAACGGCTTGTTGATGAATCCGAAACATATAATGTTGCTGCAGAAAGCAGAATTGTTCTCAACGAAGAAGAAGAAACAGACGAAACACAAAACGAAGAAGAAATTGAAGGATTTATCGATGTAGAACTTAATCAGGAAGAAGAAACCGCAGAAACCGGAGAAGAAAATGAAACCGCTGCTGCAAATGTAACCTTTGCAAATCCTATAGTTGACGAGGTAAATAACAGGGCAGAAAATGGTGTTTCATTACGTAAAACAACTTCCGAACAGACTCAGGATGAAACAGAGCCGACACCGGTTGATGAAGACGGTAACCGTGCAGTTCTACCTTCTGAAACCCGAACAACAGTTCCGGCTGCCGGCAAGGGTGAAGTTGTTACAATCAAGCCGTCTGCAGAAACGGAAGGCGTTTCTGATACTACAGCCGCCGGTGAAACTTCAGAGGTTTCCGATACTGCTGAAGGAACAGAAGCTACCGAAACTATGTCGCCTGAAGATGCCCAACGGGCATTAATTTCCGAGTATATTACAGGCTGTGATACACGTCAGGCTGAAATAAACAATTCCCAAAACGAACTTGATGCTCTTGCTCAACAGATAAAAGAAATAAAAGATACAAAATTCTCTACCGATATCAAGTTAACCTTAGAATTAAAGAAAAAGACAAAAGATTTGGAAAGAATTGCACAGAAAGCACGCAGCGGACAGGAATTGTCATCTTCCGATATTGCGAAATTCTCCGAACTTGATTCGTTTACGAATGTCGAAAGCGGTGAATATATGACCACTTTACAGGGCAGACTCGATATCTTGAATGCATATAATTCCGGTCTGGAAAACTTTAACAAACTCACTGAGTCTTCTCAAGTTTATGCATCGCAGGCTATTGAAGCGGGTAAAGCTTATGCAAGAGAAGAAATGGGCGATACAGAAGCGTTACGTCATGAGTCGGTTCTGATACACTTCAAGAAATCAATATCTTATGATGCATTATACGGTAAAGCCGGTGAATCTCTCGGCAGGGATTTGATTGACCGCGGAGAAGCCTTGCAGAGTACTGCTGAGAAAAGACCTTTAAGCGGAGCAAGCCTAAAGAGTATGATAATTTCAAAATTTGCAAAAGAATACGCCCAAACTCTGAATTCAAGACTTGCAGATGCTTCACAAAGTCTTGAGCCTTTACAGGCAGATATACTTGCTGCAATTCAGGCACAATCACAAGAGGCTCAAAATGATACTGATGCAAATACAGCAGAAACAGAATCAGGACAGGAAGAAGCACCTGTTAATCAGCCGGATGTAGTACCTGAAAATACTAACACAGTATTGACGGATTCTGCCGTAAACACAACGGCGGAAGATGAATCCGGTAAAGAAAAGCAAACTGCTGCGGATACAGATGTTAATTCTTCTGCGGTTCCGGAATCCCCTGCAGAAACAAATGAAGGTGCAGCGGTATTGAATTCTACTGTTTCAGGAGCAGCTGCAGACGAACCTGTATCAATGGTTGGTAATGCTGATAGTGAACCTGAAAATGCTGCTGATATAAACGTAAGAATTGCACAGAATAATGCGAATGCAGGTACAATAGAAAACTTAAATGATGTATCTGATTCGGCACAGGATATTGTTGCAAACGGTGTAAATAATTACAAAGCGGCATCTTCCGAAGTCGACAAAAATGAAGAAAGCGGTTTGAATAATCTTGCACTGAATCCTGACAAGATTACATCCGAAGAAACCTCACCGTCGCAGTTAAGACTGGCACAGAGCGTAAGTAAGGCTGTTAAAACAGTATCAAATGATACAGCATTCCGTATCAGTGATATAATCAAGACCCTGCAGCCGTCATCATCGTTGATTGATTCAATAGAGGATACTGTTAAAAAACTCGTTGACGAAAGCAGGCAAAACACACCTGATTTCGGCAAAAATAATATTTTCCAGAGAAGCAGATTTGCCTCTAGCGTATCAGCCGTTATGAACGCAGCTGCCAACACTAATTCAGTCAATTTTGCAGCTACTGTTATAAGTGCAATAGCCGCAAATGCAAATGAACTGCTGGCTGCGGATAATAATCCGGAAAACGATGCACAGGAAGTTTCAAACGAAACCGCACAAGCCGGGGCACAGGCTCTTGCTTTTGAAACTGAATCTGATAACGAAACAGAAATTGTTGAAGATGAAGAAATTCCGGCAGACGAAGAACCTGTTGTTACAGAAGATGACGATGCCGTTGATGAAGAAGCGATACCTGTATCTGTTGATGAAAACGAAACAGAAAAAGATTTGCAGACTGATATGGTCGATGAAATATATGACGAATCAGAAGAAAATGAAAACATGCTCGACAGTTACAGTGCAAAACTTGCGATGGAAAATCTTGCAAAAGATGCAGCACAAACAGCTCTTAATGAAACTACTGACAGGGGCGGATTTAAGGCATCAGGTTCCGCGACTGTTTCCGTGGGCGGCAGGCTGCAAAGTGCTGACAGAAAATCCGAAACCGGCAGAACAAGAAGATTTATTTCTTACGAAGATAAAAACCGCAGAGCAGCTCTTGCAGATAAGGTAGAAAACAGCAAAAAAGTTGTGATGAAACGCGGACAGAAGAAAAACAGTTAATAAATAAAAATACGGGTGTTTTTAGCCCGTATTTTTTTGCAGGCATAAAAATTATATTAAGAAATATTAATTTATAATAGAGTAAAATGTCAAAAAAAAATTCTTTTTGATTTTATATAATATATAAGTAGGCGGGAAAATAACAACTGAAAGGTAAATTTTATGTCTTCATTAGCAGGAATTAATGAACTTAATGCACAGCAGCAGGTAAATTATGCAGGTCAAAAAACAGCTTTTGGCAATGCACCTCAATCACAAGAAAAGAAAAGTAACAGTACAACAAATAAAATTCTGATAGGTGCAGGTGCAGCACTTGCTGTTACCGGTTCTGTAATAGGCGGAATTATGTATGCTAAAAAAGCTAAATTTAATAAAGTTTTGAATGAAATTAAAGATTCGTTGCAGCTTAGTATTAAAGTTAAAAAAAGTGATTCTGTATTTTCTGACAAATTTGATATGTCAAAAGTTGATGAAGAACTCGCCGAAGCTGTTGCCGAAGCTAAAAAAACAAAAAATCTTGATAAATTAAAAAAGATGCAAACTGAGTACCGTTTGTCGGATTTTATGTTTAACAGAGTTTCACTATATTCACTGGATAGAATTTTGAAAGAGTCTGATACAATATCTGCAAAAGCTTTGAAAAAGGCACTTGCCGAAAAAGGTGATTTCAGAGATGTCAGAAGATGGTATTTTTCGGAATTTAAAAATGCACATCAGCGTTATAACGTAAAACATTCTCCCGCAGACGGTAAAAATCTTCAGGAAACGATTGATGTATTTACGGAAAAAGGTTTGCTGCCAAAAGGTGTAAAACCTCATACTTACGGGGCAGACGAAATGGATTTAGCTACTACAAACTATACCTACGGAGGCGGTTATACAGAATATATGGTTCGTAAAAATCATATTTCAGAAAAACAGAATATAGCTGTAGAAGATGCATTTTTATCTTATAATCCTGCTCCGCAAAGAATTAAATCTACAAATTTTAACAGTCTTGTTTCTTCATTTAAAGACAAATCTGCCGGAGTAGATGTTGTTACACTGAAGCTTCCTAAGGTAGGAATTAATGACACTTATTATTATATTGCTGCGGGCAATAAATCAGGTAAATTAACACCTCTCCAGAAAGATTTGATAGAAGTCGGCGGTCGTTTGAATGATGACGAACTTAAAATATTTGCTGACATTTTGCATTATCAGGAGAACATGGATTATGACGCAATTCTTTCTTTAATCCAGCATTACGCAAAAGATGCGGAATTTATGGCAAGACCCGTAAAGTAAATTTTAAAATATAAAATAATTTATAAATCATGCAAAAAGCAAGTTAAATTTCCAGCGTGTCAAGAAGTTTAACTTCTTTTGCGTTATTAACGGGAATATATTCAAACATTTTTTCGAGATTATTTAATGTATTTTTAACTTCATATTTGTTTGTTTCCATAAGAACCTTGTGCGGTTCTGCGGAGATTTCTTTGAATCCGAGTTTTTTATATTTGCTTATCGTGTCGTAAGGTCCGTTTGTAATCGCCTCGAGTTCAATTTTGCCGCTTTTTTCACGGTCAAAATTTCTGAATATCTGGTAAAACAAACTTTTCCCTGCAAATTTTACTTTTTGCCCGAACTCGACAGGCCATGTACAAATGCAGTGAAGATGAAATTTTTTCTTTCCTTCATTAAAAGAAATTATTCCGCATGCTCTGCCGTTAACCGATGCAATATAAGAAGTGTTGCATTCCTTCGCCGCCTCGTCAGTTGCAAGTTCCAGCATCTCATGCCATCTTTCATATTCATACTTTGTAAATCCCGGCATGCGTTCTTCCGGTTTAACCTTGTCGCACAATAGTTTCAAAAAGTTTTTGTCATGCTTATCAATACGGTAAATATCTATTTTCGTATTTATATTATTAATATTGCTGACAATTTTTGCAGTATGCAACCCCTGAAAACTATTCTGTTGAGTGTAGTTTGACCTTCTGATAATCAAAATTTTACTCCTTTGTTTTTATTAAATATAGTGAATAAAATTTTTTGCTAAAATTCCGGGAACTTTCTGAAAATTTTTCCGTCAAAATAAAAAGAGCAGCAGAATTAATATGCCGAAAACTATTCTTACATAAGTGTTTTTGGTATTGTTAAGTTTTATAAAACATAATCAAAAAAAGTGCTTGCTTTTAAATTTTTTTTTGTATAAGATTAAAGACGTGCTAAGGCACAATGAACTTTTAAAAAGTTAAATAGCAATTAAAGAAATATAAAATAGCTGCTTGACAATAAATTTTTAAGTCGTAAGATAAGGGAACCGGGTTACGGTTGTTAACTGAATAAAGTAAGTTAACCTTATAATTAAGCCCCTGATTACAAATATAATTAAGAAGCTTAAAAATAAAAAAGTTTATTTTGAATTGCACCTTGAAAACAGAATAGCTGAAAAAGAACTTGTTAATTCTGAGAGAAAAGACAGACGTGCTAAGACAAAAAATGTAATGAGTCAAAGCTATCACGCGAGTGATAGAAGCGATAAAACTTTCTGACAATGGAGAGTTTGATCCTGGCTCAGGACGAACGCTGGCGGCGTGCTTTATACATGCAAGTCGAACGAGAATCT
>JADIND010000082.1 GCA_017694215.1 Candidatus Scatousia excrementipullorum
ATATAAACCTAAAACAGGTTTTACATTAGCGGAAGTTCTTATAACTCTGGGTATAATCGGCGTGGTTGCAGCAATGACACTGCCGACGATAATAACAAATGTGCAGAAAAAAGTTGTTGAAAACCAGTTAAAAGTCTTTAATACAACCATAAATAATGCATTCAGAATGTCGCAGGTCGAGCACGGGGGAAGTTTTCAGGACTGGATAAAATCCGGTACAAGTTATTCGTTTGTTCAAATGAGAGAATGGCTGGATGAATATTTGTTTCCGTATATGAAGACTCAAGACGTAAGCGATTGTCAGACAGAAGCAGTAGTTGGAGGATATGATAATGTACAGCAGGGAATTTGTTTCCATCTGGTGAATGGTGGTTTAATATGGATGCATATAGATGGTAATGGCGGAGATTTAATGTATTATATAAATGGAAAAATGCAATCAAACCCAAGAAATGGGTTTGGCTTTCAGTTTGCAAAATATAGTTCTGACGGCAATCATTCCAGAAAAAGTTTGAATTTTATTGAACCTTATACCTTTAACTGGAACGGAAATAAAGCAAGTTTGACAGGCGGCGGCACCTGGGGGTGTTATAAAGGATGTACAAACTGCAGTTACTGTACGAAATTAATTCAGCTTAATAACTGGGAAATTCCCGACGATTATCCGTGGTAAGATTCGTCTTTCAATAATTATAAAATATTTTCCATAAAATAGTTGTAAATATTCTGCGTTACGGTATTAACTTTCTTCTTTATATTTTCATTTGGATAATTCTGTTTCTTGAAGAATTCAAGGTCATCTTTTATCAGGTGATAGGTGTCAACTTTGTAGGTGTTTGCTTCTGCTTTTGAGAGTTTTGCAAGATCATCCTCCGCATATACAAGAACTCTGAAAAAGTCATAAACTGAATCTATATTTTGATATGGCGGTTCATCCATTGTGGAAAATGTTGCATCATCAATTTTATTTATGTCTTTTAAAATTTTAACTAGTTTATCCTGCTTTTCAACGGGAAGAGCCGCAAAAGCTTCAAGCGGTTTTGTTGCATTGTTTAATTCGTGCTGTGCAAATTCAAGTATTGCAAACCTTTCATCTTCCGGTCTGCCTGCGGTAAGTCTTAATGCCCGTTTCAAAAAATCTTTAGGCGGGGTTTTTCCGAAATCTTCCGATTCAATGCAAAATACTTCTTTCAATACGCTTTCTCTGTCAGAAGAATTTTTTTCTTTGCGTAAGGTTTCAAGCATTTCTTTAATGTCGTATTCGTCAAATTTTCTGCATCTGTTCTCACGGATTTTCCTTAAAAAATTTATGCAGTTTTCTTCAATAAAATCCGCCCCCTTTACAAGACCGCAAAAAGGAATACGGACTCCTTTTGAATTGTACAAAGATACATCAATATTTTGCGGCTGGCAAACAGAACCGGCACAAGTTTGTTTTTGTGCTTTTGCATAATACACCGGATATGAAGTTTTGCATAAATTATTTATTTCCATATTCAAATATTTCCATTGAGAATAAAGCGGCTGAACATTTAAAATTGCTTTATTTTTACTTGAACTTTACAAATGTTAAAAAAGGCGGTCTTATTCAAGACCGCCTTTTTATTTATCTATTTAGTTTCTGTTTTGGTCTGCTCTTTTACCGAGCCTGATTTGGTAAATGTATCTGTTTTAGGACTTCTCACCAGTTTATCCGGTGTTTTTGAGGCTGCTAATTCATCCTCTTTTTTCACTCTGGATGCTTCTCCCAGCGGTAAAGCTTTTTCGGCTTTTCCAAAGCCCAGCTTTAACATAATTCCATCTAACATGCTTGTTGTCTCCCCCTTGATTATTTAAACACTAAACCAAATGATAAGAACTAAATTTAGTATATATTATTTCTACCATTTCGTCAAGCTTTTTAAAATCGTCTTTTTTCGGTTTGCCTTTTACCAGCAAAGGTTCAATCACGTCTAATTTCAGGCCGGAGAGCATTTCTGAGAGTTTCCCGAATAAATTTCCTCCCCAACCGTAAGAGCCTACAAATGATGCAATTTTTGCTTTCGGTCTTAATAAATTAGCAAGGTAAGCCACATTTGCGGCCATAGGGTGAGGACTTGCAAGCACCATGGAACTTCCGAGAATTATTGCACTTGCGTCAACAAGTCCCATAGCCAAATCACCTAAATCGCCGGTAACTATATCAAATTTTTCTGTTTTTATACCCTTCGCATTTAATTTTTCGACAAGATAGTCAATCATTTCTTCCGTACTTCCATACATTGACACATAAGGAAGAAGAACCAGATTTTTACCTTCATCAGCTGTCCAATCTGCATACAAATCAAGAATAAATTTAGGATTTTTGTAGATTGGGCCGTGGCTCGGTAAAATCATATCAGGGTTTAAATCCTTAACCTGCTGTGTGTATTTTTTGCAAACCCCTCTGAACGGCATCATAATTTCTGTATAATAACGCTTTGCCGAATGCTCAAGCTCTTTTGAATCCGGTGCGAAAATCTCGTCTTCCTTAAATGTATAATGGGCTCCCAAGAAGTCACATGTACACAATAGATTATCTTCAACAAGATAAGTAAACATTGTGTCAGGCCAGTGAACCCCCGGTGCAATCATAAATCTTAAGGTTTTATCACCGAGTGACAGTTCATCATCATTTTTAACCACTCTTATTTTGCTTTCATCAACGTGGAGCATTTCAATAATATTATTTTTGCAAACAGCATTTGTCACAACTACAGCCTCAGGATATTTTTCCAACAAAGCAGGAATTGAACCGGAGTGATCCTGTTCGCCGTGGTTTGCAATTATATAATCAATTTTTGTTATATTATTTTCATCTAAATTTTTAAGATAAAGATTTGTTTTTTTAGGGTACATTGTATCAATAAGGGCAATTTTTTCACTGCCTTTAACAAGGTAAGAATTATAAGTTGTACCGTGTTCCAACGGGATAAGTTCATCAAATATTTTTCTTTCGCAGTCATTCAAACCGCAATAGTAAACGCTATTTTTTATTTCTTGAAATTTCATAGTTTTATCTTCTCCTAATCTCTTAAAAAAGGCTTTGCATATAGCAAAGCCCTGAATGATATTAATAGTTTTTTGCTTTCATAAAGAAGTATGCTTTCGGGTGTTTGCATACCGGACATAATTCCGGAGCATTGTCGGAAACTATTGTATGTCCGCAGTTTGCACATTCCCATTCAACAGCTTGAGGTTTATTGAATACAACATTATTTTTGATATTATCTAATAATTTTCTGTATCTGTCTTCATGTTCTTTTTCTATTTTGCCTACCAGTGTAAACAACGCAGCAAGCTGTTCAAAGCCTTCTTCCTGGGCTTCTTTTGCAAATTGAGCATACATCTCTGTCCATTCATAATTCTCGCCGTTGGCTGCATCTTCAAGGTTAGCGAGAGTTTCCGGAACTTTCCCGTCATGGAGGAATTTGAACCAGATTTTTGCATGCTCTTTTTCGTTGTTAGCGGTTTCTTCAAATATTTTGCTTATTTGAACAAAACCTTCCTTTTTTGCCTGAGAAGCGTAGTAGGTGTATTTGTTTCTTGCCTGTGATTCTCCTGCAAATGCTGTCATAAGATTTTTTTCGGTTTTTGAACCTTTTAATTCAGCCATTCTTAAAATCCTTTCTTTTATTGTTTTTCAAACATGTCTTTACCTACGCCGCAAAGAGGGCATACGTAATCGTCCGGTAATTCTTCAAACGGTACATTGTCATTTTCAGCAGGATCATAAACATATCCGCAAACAGTACAAACGAATTTTTCCATAATTTTCTCCTTTTTTAATTTTTACAGTTTTTACAAATGCCATGAATTATTATATCATGAGATGATACAATAAAACCTGTCTCATCTTCTATTTTTTTGACTATATCCGGAGCAATGCCGCAGCTTACATCAAAAACTTTTTTGCAATTATCACATATAAAATGATAATGTGCATGGGTATTATGGTCATAATGTGAGGATGATTCCAAGCCGTCTATTTTTTTTATAATACCATTTTCAGCAAGTTGGTTCAGATTTCTGTATAAAGTTGCAAGGCTTATTTTTGAATCTTCTTTTTTGAGTATTTCATAAATATATTCCGCGGTAGGGTGAACCACGTTATTTTTTAATGTATCTAAAATTATTTCCCTTTGTTTTGAATAATTCATTAAGAAATCCTAATTGATAACAATTCTTATTTTATCTTTTAAACCCGCTATTGTCAATATTTTATACTTAGAGCTTAATAATTTGTTTCAAAGTAATAGCAATTTTTACTGAGGTTTGGTTTTATATAATATATGGTTAGCAGTGTGAATAGTGTGCAGAATAATTCAATGAAAAACAGCGAATTAAATATCGGTGTTCTTGTTCCTCCGAACAAAATAGATAAACCGGTAATTTATTCTGATGCGGATGCTTCAAAACAATTTAAACAACTAAAAACAGATATTTATGCAAAAGAAAAGCATTATAACTTTGAAGATACAAAAAACACTCCGAAATTGATTAAGTGGGGTTCAATATTTGCCGGTCTTTCGGCAGCAGGGTTGTTTATTCTTGCAAAGCTGAAAAAATGATAAATTTTTACATTTCTTTAAGAAATAAAAAAACTCTGTAACCCTTTTATTTTTTATTGTAATATATTGAAAGATAACAAGAAAGAGGTATAAATGAATACAGCGGTTATTGTCGGACGTGTAGGCAGAGATGCCGAAATTAAATATTTTGAATCAGGCAAAGTTAAAGCTAATTTCTCTGTTGCTGTAAACAGATGGGATTCCAAAACAAAATCAGAAGTTGCAGATTGGTTTAATATTGATGTTTGGGATAAACAGGCGGAGTTTGCCGGGGAATATGTAAAAAAAGGTATTCAGGTTGCTATTGACGGTAGGATTGCACAGAATAAATGGACTGATAAAGCAACCGGCAATGAAAGAGAAAACTTCCTTATTGTTGCAAACAGTATAAGATTGTTAGGTTCAAAAAGAGACGCTGAAACATTATGATAGTTAATTCTGATACTATAGCAATTATCGCGGATGATTTGACCGGAGCTAATGATACGGCACTGCAGTTTCAGCAGCAGGGTGCTTCTACTCAAATTTTACTTGATACGGAAGAAGAACCCGTTAACCTTAAAAATACCCAGGTGTGGGCAATTTCTACAGAGTCAAGAAATATTGACCCGCACGAAGCTTATGAAAAAGTTAAATCTGCAGTAAGATATTTTGTTGATAAAGTTAATCCGGATTATTTCTATAAGAAAATTGACTCTACAATAAGAGGAAATATTGCACTTGAAGTTCTTGCAATGCTGGAAGTTCTTGAATGGGATGCGTCAGTTATAATCCCTGCATTTCCGGCAGAATCACGTGTGACTGTCGGAGGGTATCATCTGTTAAAAGGTATTCCGATTGAAAGAACAGAAATGGCAAGAGACCCTTATTCTCCTATTTTTGAATCGCATATTCCGACACTTTTGAAATCGCAGCTTGGTGAAGAAAATAAAAATCTTGTCGGTTCCATTGAACTTTCTACCGTAATGAAAGGGGCGGGGCCTATACTTGTAAAATTGAAAGAATTAATATCCGGAGGGAAAAAACTTATTGTAGTAGATGCTATGTCTACAGTTGATATAGAGCAGGTAATGCTTGCTCTGGGGAAAACTGAATACAAAATTCTTCCGACGGGAACTGCTGCTGCCGCCAGAATTTTAAGAGATTTGTGGCTGCCGGATTGTGAGCCGCAGCATTTTTCAAAAACCATTCCGGAATTGCCAAAGTTTGTTGTTTCCGGAAGTGCCACACAGATTACAGCAAATCAGATTGATAAACTTGACGAAAGTGACGATTTTGAAAATACTTTAATTTTGAGTCTTGATATGAAAACAGTTCTGGACGGGGTTTCTGACAGTTTGGTTGAGAGGGTTGTTAACAATCTCGGGAATAATAATATCGTTGTTGTGCATACTTCTCATCTAATAAAAAACTTTGACGGATTTTCTGAAGATTCTCTTAATGCAGAACTTACAAGAGCTTCTCTTGCCGGTGTAATTACTGATTTTCTTGCTGAATTGACAAGAAGAGTTGTTGAGAAAAAAGATGTTATTTTAATCACTCTCGGAGGAGAAACTTCTTACAAATGCTGTGAGGCAATAGGTGCAAACCAGTTGCAGCTTATTGATGAAGTCGCTCCTGCAATAGCTTTGAGTATGGATCATAACGCAAGATGGATTGTTACAAAATCCGGCAACCTCGGCGGAGTCAATACTTTAATAGATATCTTAAAATATTTTGAACAGCATGAATAATTATTCTGATAAAATTGCAATAACAACCGGCGATCCGAACGGTATAGGGGCTGAAATAACTATAAAGGCTCTCAATAAACTCAATTTGCCGGCAGAAAAATTTGTAATTGTGTCTAATAAAAAGATTTTGGATTTTTACGGCAGACTAGATAAAGCCTATGAGATTCTGGAAATTCCTTTTGAAACAGAAATAATTCCGGGGCAGGCAACAAAAGATGCCGGAGAATTTTCATTTCAAACATTAAAAAAAGTTTGTGAAATAACCCCCAAGGCAATAGTTACCGCTCCTGTTGCCAAAAATGCACTGCATAAGGCGGGGCATTTTTATAACGGGCAGACTGAAGTTTTGCAAAAATTTCTTGCACACGACGGGCAGCATGCGGAAATGCTTTTTGTAGCCGGTGATTTCAGAGTGCTGCTTTTGACGAGGCACTGTCCTTTAAAAGAAATTAAGCTTACAAAGGAAATTGTTGTAAAGAAAATTCTGGATTTAAAAGAATTTTTTATAAACCATTTGAATATCACCAATCCGGAATTTGCACTGTGCGGCTTTAATCCTCACTCCGGTGAGGAGGGAATTTTGGGCAATGAAGAAATAGAAATTTTAAATCCTGCCGTGAGTGAGTTAATTGCAGTGGGTGTGAATATAACCAAACCTCTGCCGGCTGATACTTTGTTTGTTAATGCTGCAAGGCATTACCTTTACGATAATACATTACCGATTTACGATTGTTATATAGCAAATTACCACGATCAAGGGCTTATTCCGATAAAGACCGCGGCTGGTGACAAAACCGTCAATATGACAATAGGGCTTGATATAATAAGAACCTCTCCGGGGCACGGAACTGCTTTTGATATTGCCGGAAAAAATATTGCTGATGAAACAGGCATGATTTCCGCAATAAGAGCCGTATTATAAATATGTATGTCAAAATCACTTATGTAAATTCAGGGGATTTTGCATATGTCTGATTTTCCTGACCAAATTAATATATCCGGAAATAATAATTTCTTATTCATATCTAAGTGCATCAATCGGATTCAGCAATGATGCCTTGTATGCCGGATAATATCCGAAAAGAACCCCTATTGCACCGGAAAAACCGAGCGAAAGAGCAACGGAAAATCCGGATATGGAAATACTCATATCGGAAAAGAACCTGATAGATTCCGCCCCGAGAACTCCTACAATAACACCTATAATACCACCTATTACAGATAGAAGAAAAGA
>JADIND010000083.1 GCA_017694215.1 Candidatus Scatousia excrementipullorum
TCATTACCCATTGAATCTGCCCCATTGTCACATGCAAATCCACCGACATAGGATAAAGTGCAAGGTTAACGGTTGTTGAATCCAGCATGCCGATAAAATTTCCGACAGCTACGATTATAAACATTGTCCATTTAATTTTTCGGTTAGCCATAATAAAATATTATATCAAAAATTGTTTAACAGAACCTTTTTATTTATTTTTCGTTATAATAAATAAAAAGGAAAGGAAAAATCATGGGAAAAAATATTGTCGGAATAATTACGGGACTGATTTTTGCTGTATTTTGCATACCACCTGCGTTTAGTTTTGATACCGGCAGAGATGAACCTCCTGTAATGTTCAATATTTTTTCTACCAAATTTTCAGCAAGCACTCCTTTTTGGGTTAAAATCGGTGATACAAAATATTACCTATTTCATGACAAAAAAAGCGGAACTTACACAAATCTTGATGTTGTAGGTTGTGAAGGTAAAAAAGACAGACTGTTTGAACCCTTCTACACACTTGATACAAATCAGGACATGAAAATTACTGCAAAAGAATTAAAAGCCGGAGGAATACGTTTTGTAGCGGTTAAAATGAACGGTAAATTTGACCTATACGACAGAGAGAATGATTTTCCCGTTGATAATATCGAATACATAGATATTTTTACGGCAGCAACTTATTCAGACAGAATTACCAGACCTTTCGGAACATTTAATATGTACGTAAAAACCGAAAGCGGAAATACCAGAAAATACATAGGTCATGTCGGATATATGTGGCCAAGACGTCTTGAGCGTATGTTTTAAGCTTTTTATTTTAACTGACTTTTAACCCACTCTGAAATAACTCTCATTGGAGAACGTGTCAGAGCAAGAGCCCACGCCGGAACATTTTTTGTAATAACACTCAATGCTCCTACATTAGCACCTTCTTCCACTTCAACAGGGGCTACAAGAACCGTATTTGAACCAATTTTGACATTATCTTTCAGCACGGTTTTACTTTTTACTTTTGTGAGCGGATTGTAATTGGCTGTTATCGTTCCAGCACCTATATTAACCTGAGAGCCTATTTCACTGTCACCGATATAAGAAAGATGCCCTGCATTGGTATTAGAATCTATTCTGGATTTTTTAACCTCCACAAAATTGCCGATTTTTACATTGTCAGCAATCTCAACCCCGCCTCTGAGGTGAGCCATAGGGCCAATTTTACATTTTTTACCGATTTTATTTTTACCTTCAATATAAGTAGAAGGATAAATTATCGTATCCTGCCCGATTTCAGTATCAGCACTAATATAAGTTGTATCCGGATCAACTATAGTAACTCCGTTAAGCATATGTTTTTCGTTAATTCTGTGCTGCATAATTTTTGTAGCTTGAGCAAGATGCACACGAGAGTTAATCCCGAAAATTTCTTCATTATTTTCCATAATATATGCGTTTACGCTTAAAGAATTTTTCTTTCCCCATTCAATAATATCAGTAAGATAATATTCTCCCTGAGCATTGTTACTTGTCAACTGAGAAAAAGCAGGGCATACCTTTGCCCAATCAAGACAGTATATTCCTGCATTAACCTCTTTAACTGCTTTTTGTTCTGGAGTTGCATCTTTTTCTTCAACAATGCATTTTAAAGAATTATCGTTCTCTCGAATAATTCTGCCGTAGTTTGCAGGATTATCAAAAATTGTACTCATTACAGTCAAATCGGATTTATTTTCTTTATGAAATTCGACAAAACTTTTCAACGTTTCTTCAGTAATAAGCGGAGTATCACCGCACAAAATCAGCACCAAACCTTTGTAATCCTTTAACATAGGACAAACCATGGAAACAGCATGTCCGGTTCCTAACTGTGGAGTCTGCAGCACTGTTTTTGCATTATTATAATTATTTTTAACGAAATCTTCGACTTCTTCGGCATGATGACCTACAATTACAAAATTTTCACTTGTTATGTTTTTAACACTGTCAAGCACATAACCAACAAGCGTTTTTCCGAAAATTTTATGTAAAACTTTCGGAGTTTCCGACTTCATTCTTGTACCCTTACCGGCAGCCAGAATAACTGATTTTATATCCATTTTAATACTCCCTAATCTCTTAAATACAGTCTAATTTTACAAAATAATGATTGCATAGTCAACGTTAAACCTTTTCCGTTAACAGACATGTCAACAGGTCAAATACAATTATTTTGATTATTGATGTAAACGGCTCTAAAAAAAGACAGAATCAGTTAGGCCATGATGTTTTTGCGTTTCAGTTTATGAATAACGGGAAATTAATGCCAATGGTGGTTAAAGGAACAGAATTTTTAGACAAAGAATATTGTTCCGCTACATCAAGTTCTAACAGAAACGGCTTTGGATGTACTAATAAAGCATTAACAGAAAGTGAATATTGGAAAAATTTACCTTAATTATAAATTTTCTTATTCAAATCCGCTTTACGAATCCTTACATTTTCAGGTGTAATTTCAACGAGTTCATCATCCGCAATATATTCAAGGCATTCTTCAAGTGACATTTCCTTATGAGCTTGAAGAGTAACCATAACATCTGCCGTTGCACTTCTCATATTGGTTAATTTCTTAGTTTTGCATATATTAACCACAATATCCTGCGGCTTATTACATTCACCGATAATCATACCGCGGTAAACCTTTGTTTTCGGAGTGACAAAGAAAGTTCCTCTGTCTTCAAATTGAGCAAGTGCATAAGGAATAGCCTCACCCTGTTCGTGTGCAATAATTGAACCGTTTCTCTGACGCGGAATATCACCGGCATAAGGTCTGTAGTGAAGGAAAGTGTGATACATAATACCTTCACCGCGGGTCATTCTTATAAATTCACTTCTAAAGCCGATTAATCCTCTTGCAGGAATGTGGAAAGTCATAGTAGTTCTGCCTTTGGCATTACTCATTTCTTTCATCTCTGCTTTTCTGCCAGATAATCTGTCAATACAACTTCCGGCATATTCTTCCGGAACATCGACTATCAAGTTTTCATATGGTTCGCACTGCTTGCCGTCAATGGTCTTATAGATAACTTCCGGTTTTGAAACCTGAAATTCGTACCCTTCACGACGCATGGTTTCAATTAAAATTCCAAGGTGAAGCTCACCACGGCCTGATACTCTAAACACATCAGTACTGTCAGTATCTTCAACTCGCAAACTTACATTCTTTTCCAATTCATCGTAAAGGCGTTTTCTCAACTGACGGGAAGTAACAAACTTACCTTCAGTACCTGCAAACGGGCTGTCGTTAACAGAAAAATTCATCTGCAGTGTAGGTTCATCCACCTTAATCAGAGGTAGAGGCTGAGGATTATCAAGAGAGCAGATACTTTCACCAATCTGCACATCTGCAAAACCAGCAATACCTACTATATCACCGGCAGACGCTTCCTGAATTTCGGTTCTTCCCAAATCATGAAATCCGAACAACTTAGTAATTTTACCTTTTTCTTGGCTGCCATCGGCATGAATAACACAAACCTGTTCCTGTGATTTTACTTTTCCGTTTTCAATACGTCCTATTACAATTCTTCCTACATAGTCGTTATAATCAAGAGTTGTAGCCCTGAATTGGAAAGGTTTTGCGGCATCACCCTTTGGCGGTTTAATATTTTCTAAAATACAATCCAGAAGCGGAATCATATCTTTTCTTTCGTCATCTAAATCTTTTATTGCAAAACCGTTTAAACTGCTTGCAAAAATAAACGGAAAATCAATTAAGTCCTCTCTGTCCGTTAATTCCGTAAACAAATCAAAAACCTTATCAAGTGCCGTTAACGGTTCTGCTGCAGGTTTATCAATCTTATTTATAACCACAATTATTTTTAAACCTAATTCAAGAGCCTTTGAAAGAACAAATCTTGTCTGCGGCATAGGTCCTTCTGCGGCATCAACAATAAGCAATGCCCCGTCAACCATCCCTAATACACGTTCAACTTCTCCGCCGAAATCAGCGTGCCCCGGAGTGTCAACAACATTAATCTTAGTATTTTTATAATTAATTGAAATATTTTTCGATAGAATTGTAATACCGCGTTCTCTTTCCAAATCATTACTGTCAAGAACACGTTCCTGCACCTGCTGATTATCTCTAAAAGCCCCTGCCTGCTTTAAAAGGCAGTCAACAAGGGTAGTTTTACCGTGGTCAACGTGTGCAATTATCGCTATATTTCTTATATTTTCGTTAGTGTTTGTCATATATCCCGCCATTACTTTTACTTGTACTTACATCTAATTGCAAGTGTGATTTTTACACTTTTATTTTATATTGCTAATATTTTATTTGCAATAGTTTTATGCACTTGCATTTTATTTTATTCCTGCTAATATAATATCAGGAAAAAATTTATGAATAAAGAATTTACTTCAAAATTGCATCATCAGCATCATAGCAACCTGAAAAGGCTGTAGAATTGATGTTACGCAATTTTTAACTTTTTTCAATTCTTTTAAAATAAACGGCCTTTTCAGGATTACCCCGCGTAAAAAAGGTCAGCATTTAGAATGAATTGGAGAAAAATAATGAATGTAACAAGCATAATATCAGCCATAGGCAACAACAGCAGCATTTACCCTTTACTGGTGCGCGACTGCTGTATTGAAGCACCTTCCAAAATTCTCATCGCAAGAAGAGAAAACCTGAAAGAATCAAAAGAAATAGCAAACGATGCAACAAGAGAAAAAACAATAGATGAATATTTGACATCTGCTATCTGGCTCGGCGGAATTCCGGCTGTTGAATCAG
>JADIND010000006.1 GCA_017694215.1 Candidatus Scatousia excrementipullorum
GAAATTTTGCGAGGACATTTATAATCCTTGCTGTGGTTGCCTTTTTTACCCACTATCTTTTCGTAGAAGGATTTTCTGTATTTTTTGATTTGACAAAATTATCAGGGCTGCTCGGCGGAATTTTTGAAAACTGGGTTCAGGGGAATATTTCTCTTGATAATTTTAATAATTATATGATTAATATAAATCCGCGATTTGATGTTATTACTCCGTCAAAAATTGCGGGTATGTTTGTATATCAAATAGTATTTTTTATAGTGACGGGGTTGACACTACCTTTGAGGTGTGTGTGCTGGTCGATGTGGTATAAAGTTTTGAGCCGTGATTACTCATCATCTGCAGTGTCGAAAAAGCCAACAAATGCAAGAGGAAGAAAACAGCTTGATAAAAATATAATTAGACGTGCTACCCAAAAAGAAGAAGATTAATCATGTTTATATGTAAAAGCTGTAAATCAAAAGATAAATTTGAACTGATGTTTTCGCCTGATTATAAAGGAGAAAGACATTATGAACAGCACTACAACAATAAAAACGAAATAGAAATAACGGTTGACGGATATACGTTTATTCCGGATTTGCAATTTATGAATGAACATGCCGTATGCCGTTATTGCGGACAAATTTATATGTGGGATTATGATTATAAAGGATAAAACTATGAGAAAAGACAGAAAAAACAATGAACTTAGAGAAATTAAATTTACCAGAGATTTCACAAAAAATGCACTCGGCTCAGTGCTTGTGGAATTTGGTGATACAAAAGTTATTACAACTGCGTCTGTAGAAATCGGCAAGCCGAAATGGATGGATAAAGAAGATCCGCGTGGCTGGGTTACTGCGGAATATTCACTTCTGCCGTCATCAACAAGCGTCAGATGTCAGCGGGAAAGAACAAAGATTTCCGGCAGAACTCAGGAAATTCAACGGCTTATAGGAAGAAGCCTCAGAGCGTGTGTTGATTTGGAGAAGATGACAGATATTATAATAACTGTTGATGCCGATGTAATTCAGGCAGACGGCGGAACGAGAACTGCAAGTATCTGCGGAGGTTATCTTGCTTTGCAAATTGCAGTAGAAAGATTAATGGAAATCGGCAAACTTCAGGAAAATCCTATTATCGAACCGGTAGCAGCTGTTTCGGCCGGAATCGTAAACGGTGAAATCCTTCTGGATTTATGCTATGAAGAAGATTCCAATGCTCAGGTTGACAGTAATATCGTTCTTACTAAAAGCGGCAAGATTATAGAATTCCAAACAACCGCGGAAGGTGAACCTTACGAATATAAAGATATGCTTGAAATTTTCAATGTTGCCGAAAGCGGTATTAAAAAAATTATTGAAATGTATGACTTTGTTTAGTATAATATATCCATTAAATGAAAGGAGTGTATGTTATGAAAAAAAGTTTAGTTTTATTGATGGCTTTAGGTATTATTTGTGCAGGTTCCGCACAGGCTGCTCAGGGTCCTGTTTCAAAATGGCTCAGTGATACCGCAGATAAAATAGAACAAAAAGAAGATGCCGCATACAAGAAAATGGAAGCAAACAAAAAAGCCTCCGAAGCAAGACAGCAGGAAAGACAAAAAGCTATAGAAGAACAAAAGCAGGCAATCAAAGAACGTCAGGAAGCAAGAGAAGAAGCTATTAAAAAACAGCAGGAAGCTATTAAACAAAGACAGGAAGCACGCGAAGAGGCAAGAGAACAGTATAAAAAAGAAATGAAAGCTAAACAGGAAGCAAGACAGAAAAAAATAGAAACTAAAAAACAACAATGGAAAGATTTGTTATCTGACTAATTTTATTAAAAAAAGGCCGAATTTTTAAATTCGGCCTTTTTCAATTTATTACATCATATTTTTTCTGATTTTTTCTTTAGCTTTATCTATATCTTTAATTCTGCGTTCAGCAGCCTTAACTTCTTTTTTGAGAGCTGCTCTTTCAGCTTTAATAGCTTTATATTGAGCGTCCACTTCAGAATATTTTGTTTTGTAGTTTAATAATTCATTTCTGATATCAACTAATGCGTTGTCAAGCTGAATAATAGAACTTTGCATTTTAGAATTGCCTGTTCCTTCAACTGCAGTTGATGTATAAGCCCCTGTTTCTACGGCATTTCCGGTGTAAGTTTTAGAAGATGAAGAAGATGCCAGATTTGTAGATGTGCTCTGATAAGAAGTACCCGGGTAACTTACGTCATCAAAGTTTAAAGGCGTAAATGCGTTGCCGTCAGCAAAAGCTGCAGTAGAGCATGCCAAAATGATAGCACATGCACTGAAAACTAATTGAAAATTTTTAATCATGAAACTCTCCTCTCTGTTTATGACAGTTATTCAAATATATAATATTGCAGAAAACGTGAAAAAAACTCATACAAATAAAGGATAAAAATAGTTTACAAAATATAAAGAAAACGCTTGACATAAAATTTTTATTATAATAGAATGAATCTTGTGCAGAAAATGCATATCTGACTTAAAGAATTAAGAAACGTTAAGAACTTTATAACAAATTAAAGATAAACGCTTGACAAAAAAGATTTAAGTAATAAGATAATAAATGCCGCAAGACGAGGCGGAACCTGACGAAGGTCATGGCATATAAGGATTATTTCCTGTAAAAGTTGCCCCAAGCAAAATGAAAGCTTGTGTTCTGCAAAAAAATAAATACCTGTAAAGATACGGGTTAGATTAAAGTCGGCAATCGGCACCTTGAAAACAGAATAGCTGAAAAAGAACTTGTTAATTCTGAGAGAAAAGACAGACGTGCTAAGACGAAAAATGTAATGAGTCAAAGCTATCACGCGAGTGATAGAAGCGATAAAACTTTCTGACAATGGAGAGTTTGATCCTGGCTCAGGACGAACGCTGGCGGCGTGCTTTATACATGCAAGTCGAACGAGAATCT
>JADIND010000084.1 GCA_017694215.1 Candidatus Scatousia excrementipullorum
TATATAGATATTCCGGCTACAGATACCTCAAAACAACCGATTATGCTTTCCTCGCATATGGATGTTATCGGTGACGATTCGCCTGTAAAAACTTATCTGGACGGTGATTTTATCCGAGCTGAAGGCAGAACGCTCGGTGCTGATGATAAAGCAGGTGTCGCGAATGCTTTGTTTTTTGCCAAAACTCTTGCGAACAGTGATTTTAAACACGGGGGGCTTGAAGTCATATTCACACGTGATGAAGAATCCGGTATGTCTGGAATTAAACATGTTGATTTTTCAAAAATCAAGTCAAAATATGTTCTTGTTTGTGACAGCGACAGTCTCGGACAGTTAATGACTTCAGGTGCAAGTTATACACTTGTGCAGATAGAGGTGAATGCTTTTAAAGGCGGACATTCCGGAATTGATATAGCGGATACATCAAGAGAAAATGCAGCTAAACTGATTGCTGATATTGTTTCTAACCTTCCACAGGGTGTTTATTATTCCGAAGATAAAAAAGTCGTAACCTCCTGTAATATCGGCGGAATTGTTTCAGGCGATCCTGATGTTACAAATGTTATAAATACTTACGGAAAAGCAACTTATTCAATCAGAAGTTCCAGCAGAAAATCTGAACAGGAACTCAAAGACAGAATGCAGTTTGAAATAGATGAATTTAACAATGAGTACGAAGGTATTGCAAAAGCTGAATTAACATTTGAAGAACATCTTCCTCCGTTTGAAAAATTAGAAGATGAATATATCCCTATACTTTTTGAAACTGCGGCAAAAAAAGTCGGTATAACTCCCGAGATTTCATCATTCCACGCCGGTGCCGAAACTCATATTTACGCAAATAATAAAAATGCTGCAGGTGAACCTTTTGCCCCGTATTTGGCAGGTCTTGCAACTGTTTGTAATATGCATTCAAAAGAAGAATATCTTGATTATAAAACCCTCTTAAAAGGTCAGGAACTTTTGCAGGAGTTTTTTAAAGATTATAACAAATAAAAAGGAAATTGTTTTTGTTGTAATCTTATATTTTAAGTGATAAACTTTTCATGTAGCAGTTAGGGGGGTCCACCCCGGGGGCAGTGGTTTATTTATGTGTTGTTAATTGAACCGATATCTGCCGCAAAAACCCAAAAGGACATGAAAGGTTATTTAAAATGGAAAAAAACAACGAAACTTTGAGCGTTTTAAGACACTCAACATCTCACATCATGGCACAGGCTGTTCAGAAGCTCTTTCCTTCGGCAAAGTTAGCTATCGGACCTTCTACGGACACCGGTTTTTACTATGATTTTGATTTAACTGACGGTCACGCTTTTACGGAAGATGACCTCCATAAAATCGAAGAAGAGATGAAAAACATCATTAAACAAAATCTTACGTTCGAAAAATACGTTATTCCTGATGTTGACAAACAGATTGAAGAATTTAAAAAAGAAGGTGAAATCTACAAAGCGGAACTCCTTGAAGAACACAGAAATGACAATCCGACATTGTATCTGACAAAAGATAAAGACGGAAATATCTTGTTTAATGATCTCTGTGCAGGACCGCATATTCCGAATACTTCTTTTATAAAAGGTAATGCTATTAAGTTGTTAAAAGTTGCCGGTGCTTACTGGAGAGGCAACGAAAAAAATAAAATGCTCCAGAGAATTTACGCAACGGCTTTCTGGACAAAAGAAGACCTTGCTGATTATTTGCATTTTCTTGAAGAAGCTGAAAAACGCGACCACAGAAAATTAGGTGCAAAATTAGACCTCTTTTCAACCAGAGAAGAACTCGGCGGAGGTCTGGTTCTGTGGCATCCTAACCTTGCTGTTGTAAGAGAAGAAATCGAAAATTACTGGAGAACAGAACACAGAAAACGCGGTTATGTTATCGTTAACACTCCGCATATCGCAAAATCAAAACTCTGGGAAATTTCAGGACACTACGACCATTACAGAGAAAATATGTTCTTTATTCAGAAAGATGAAGACAGCGATGATCAGTATATCTTAAAACCGATGAATTGTCCTTTCCATATTTTGATTTATCAGGCAAACAGATACTCTTACCGTTCGTTGCCGTTAAGAATGGCTGAGCTCGGAACAGTTTACAGAAAAGAAAAATCAGGAGCCTTATCCGGTTTGACCCGTGTTCAGGGCTTCACTCAGGATGATGCTCACATTTTCTGCACTCCGGAACAGTTAGTTGACGAAATTAATGAAATTATTGATTTTGTAGCTGATACAATGTCAATGTTTAATATGCCGTTTGAGGTTGAACTCTCTACCCGTCCTGAAAGCTATGTCGGAGAGATTGAAAACTGGAACAGAGCGGAAGCCGGATTGAAAGAAGCTATGGACAGACGCGGTATGCATTATGAAATTAACGAAGGCGACGGAGCTTTCTATGGCCCGAAAATCGACTTTAAAGTCAAAGATGCTATCGGCAGAACATGGCAGTGTGCAACAATTCAGCTTGACTTTAACCTGCCAGAAAGGTTTGATATCAAATATCAGGACAAAGACGGCTCAATGAAAACACCTGTTATGCTCCACCGTGTAATTTTCGGCTCTATGGAAAGATTCCACGGTATTCTGATTGAGCATTATGCCGGAGCTTTCCCGACCTGGCTTGCTCCGACTCAGGTTGCAATCGTTCCGATTTCAAACGAAAAGCACGCAGACTTTGCAGCAGAGGTTTACAAGAAAATGCGTGCGGCAGGAATCAGAGCCAAACTCGATGATCGTTCCGAATCTATGAACTATAAAATCAGAGAAAGCTTGCAGGATAAGAAAATTCCTTACGTTGTCGTAATAGGCGATAAGGAAATAGAAGCTAATTCTGTTGCAGTTCGTGCAAGAGGAATCGGGCAGGTTGGTACAATGAGTGTTGACGATTTTATTTCAAAAATCGAAGAAGAGATTCACTCACGCCGTGCAGAATCTTTTACTAAAGAACCGGCAAAAGTATAAGTAAAAATAACCTGAAAAAAGACCGCGTGATGCGGTCTTTTTTTATATCTTTGTTTTTGGAACATAAATAATTTTATAATCTAATGCATCCAGTATAATTTCAAATTCTCTCAATGTAACTGTATTATTTTTCAACTTTTGTGATAAATTTTGTATTGAAAAATTTTTACCTTTTTTATCCGCTATGACTCTTGCAAGCTGGGTTAGAGTCATATCTTTGTCTATTAAAAGTTTTCGGATATCATTACAAATGCTCATTATTC
>JADIND010000085.1 GCA_017694215.1 Candidatus Scatousia excrementipullorum
GTTGAAGATATCAACGCTAAAATCGAAATCGTTCAGGCTCAAGATAAAAATCTTGAATTACGTCTTAAACAACTCGATACCGAACAAGACGCAATTCAAACCGAAATCGATGCCGTTCAAAAAGTTATCGAAAAAAACGTCGAATCTACTTTCAAAACCTTCGGTTAATTATAAATTTTATAAAACTTATAAAACCAGAAAAAATTTCCTTTTATTTAATATAATTAATTTCCCTATTAATTTCCTGACGACTTCAAAAAGTCGTTTTTTTTTGCACAAATTTATTAAGCTTATATAAAGGCAGTATAAACGTGTGGTAAACTTATATTATAGGAAAAAAGGAGAGTATGACATGATACCAATTTTAGATTCAAAACGTCAGTATGCCGAAATCGGCACGGAAGTAGAAAAAGCAGTATGTGAAGTTTTACGTTCAGGCTCTTATATTTTAGGACCGAACACAAAAGCTCTTGAACAGGAACTAGCAGACTTTATCGGATGCAAATACACTGTAGGTCTTAACTCGGGAACAGATGCACTTCATCTTGCACTGAGAGCTTTAGATATAGGTGCCGGAGATGAAGTTATTACCGTTGCATTCACTTTTGTTGCAACAACCGAGGCTATAGGCATTGTAGGTGCAAAACCTGTATTCGTTGATATTGACCCTGATACATTCAATCTTGACGCCTCTAAATTGGAAGCGGCTATAACACCGAAAACAAAAGCTATTATTCCGGTACACCTTTATGGACAACCTTGTGATATGGATAAGATTATGGAAGTTGCAAAACGCCACAACTTACACGTAATCGAAGACTGTTGTCAGGCAATCGGGGCTTTATACAAAGGTAAAATGGTCGGTACGTTTGGCGATTTCGGATGTTTAAGCTTCTATCCGACTAAAAACTTAGGCGGCATGGGCGACGGCGGTTTAATCATGACAAGTGATGAAAAATTACGTGACAGAGTAGTTGCTCTAAGAAACCACGGCGGTGCAATACGTTATCATCACGATGAAATCGGCGTTAACAGCAGACTTGATGAAATTCAGGCTGCAATCCTGCGTGTAAAACTTCCGCATATTAAAGAATGGAATGAAAAAAGACGTGAACATGCTTACTTCTATAACAAACTGTTTGCAGACTGCCCTGATGTTCAAACTCCGAAAGAACTTGATAACACATATTGTGTTTACCACCAGTACACAGTTAAAATTCCTAACCGCGACGAAGTTCATAAAATGCTTCAGGAAAACGGTATCGGTGCAATGCTTTATTACCCGATTCCTTTACACTTGCAAAAAGTTCATGCTTATCTCGGTGTAGGCAAAGGCTCTCTGCCTGTAACAGAAAAAAATACTGAACTGGTTGTATCACTTCCTATGTTCCCTGAAATTACGGAAGAAGAACAAAGAACCGTTGCAAAAACATTGATTGACTGTATTCAAAAGTCAAAATCACTCGTTAAAGCATAAAATTATAACATACACATATAAGAAAAAGCCTCGTTTTTAACAAAACGGGGCTTTTTAGCAAGCAAAATTCAATTTATTTCCTCTTTGAATATATTCAGTCTGCACGGAGCCGTCCTGCATAGTGACATCTCTGGTGACACTTCCGATAACATGTGTGCCGAAACTAAAATCAGTTCCGTAAGCCATATAATTATTTTCGGGAGCGAGAGTGGCTTTAATATTCATTCCGAAAACGCGGGCGATTGTTGCCATCTGGTCAGCACTGCTGTAACCGGAATTTATTCCCTGCTCTTTTTTACTTTCCTGAGATTGTGTAACCCTGCCCGGAGTAATGGGGTTCGTTGCGGGATCAGCAATTCTCGCCCCTTGCTCGGCAGCCGCGGCAGAATAACTGGCTATTGTATCATTAACAGCAGCCTTTGGCATTCCGACTTTATTAATGCTTAAATTATCATTAGGGTTCATGATATATTACAATCCTTTTTCTATACTCTCATATATATAAAGTATATAAGATTAAAAAAATTGTCTTTTTGGGGTAGTATAGCTTAACATATGTTAACAAAAATTTTTCAATCCTCATGTATATTATGACTCATATTTTAATACAATATAACCCTATTGTTAAGTTTTGTAAAGTGTAAATTCTACACTATATGGGCGTTTTAAGGTATTAAAAAAATTCATGAAAACATCTTGTTGACATTTAAAACTATTTGGAGCATAATAATTACATAAGATTTAAGTGTAGTCGAAACACTAAATATAAATAGATTCATTAACCCCAAAAACATATAAACTCCTAAATAATAAACACTAAAAGAGACCATTAGGATGCAGAAAACGACCCACTCAGAAATGAGTGGTTTTTTTTATCTGTGTCAAAAAATTCCGACACTATATGCGACCTTCCTTACAACGGAGCCTAGCTCCTTTTGTTAACATTGAAATTGAGGGGGATTATTTACTCATTTCATTCAGAAACATTAACAGCTGCGGCACAACGATACTGTCACGGTTCAGAATCTCTCTATTTGTAATTATTTAGAACCATGAACCGTTTGAAAAATAAAAAGTTTTTCCTGCAAGGCTCAAATAAATTTTCTACGTTTTCAGGATAACATGTACGGACAAAGGACGGAAAACTATTTTCCGGCAATTTTTCTATCAAGAGATTTTATAACTTTCTTTATCTTTGGACTTTCTACTGTTTCTGCTTTATCCTTGCCGAAACTCCAGCGGAAACCGCCGGTAAAGGCTACACCATTTCTACCGCCATTGCGTATCATCGTCTGGAAAAATGCAGTGAATCTCTCTGCCCAGCGTTTCTGTACGCCGAGTCCGTATTCTACATATGGTTTTATATGCATATCAGGCAATGTAATACCGTTTGCTGTCGTGTCCGTCTGATTAAGCAAGTTCCACACCATACCGACTGATGCGTATGGCTGCCAGCCGTCTTTCAGGTTAGCGATGAACCTAATGCTCGGATTCAACTGGATTGTGTGCAGAGGTTCCGAATCTATCTTAACGCCGGCAGAATTTGTGTAATCAAATGTGTTTACAAATGTATAATTCATAAACATTATTGGCTGAAAGATAAATTTGCCTTCTTGAAATTCAAAGTTGTAACCCGTTTTTGACCCAACGCCGGCAAGCAGGGATACAAAGTTATCTGTTCCGTACATATTAGAAGTTTCGCCAACAGTAGCTCCGGCACTGGCTGTTATTGCCGTCCAGAAGTTTCCTTTATAAAAGGTCTGCGTTAATCCAAGCAAGCCGCCGTTCATACTTGTATCATTGCCTGAATAATTCAGCTGTGAACCATTGTAGCCAACATATCCGGTTGTTACTCCTGTCCACCCGTTTTTCAAATCCTGAAAATCACTGTCAAAGCCGGCTAGAGTTCCGTAAGTTATTGCATCTACATCAGGACCGTTTTTCAGGTTCAAACTTTCAAACGTTACATACGGTCTTACCCAGGCTCCGTTATTCTGGAATTCAGGTGCTAAGCCGCCGAGGTTTTCATTATATTCTGTACTAATGACATATTGATTATTTTTTATCATTGACAGACGTTCCGAATACGGAAGCTGTGTGAATGCGTCGGCGTGTTCAAAAACATATTTAAAGGTTTCGTTTATCGTTGCCTGACCTGCAGCAAGTGTAGCAACAGGGGCACTTAGCACTGCAGGGTTAAAAGTGTCCGGATTATTACTGCCGCCACCGCCTCGGGTAAAGAGCATATAGCCCGCATCATCTCTGTTATCGTAGCTTACATCATATCTATATATTGGCGTATATGCCGTTTTTACTGTTGTCGCGGCATTTTCTTTTAACCCTTCATCTGCAAACAACACTGCTGTTACATTCTCTTTTCCGTCAGAGAGCAAATTTACAGCTGATACAATCAAACTTCCGCTATGAGTACCGTATGACGGAGCAGTAAATCTGTCCATTGTTTTATTCGCAAGGTCTACGTCTGCAGCAAAGTTTGTATCGCTGCCAACAGTCAGGCTGTTCACTGTATTCACGGCAATCCGGCTGTTTAGCATATCTATTGTGGTATTGGAAAGCGTAACATCTCCGCTATTGATTGTGTTATACAGGTAAAAACGAGTTTTTGTGATGTCATCGCCGGTTATGCTCAATTTGTAGTCGGTACCGTCAATGCCGTCTGACATAAGAAATTTTCCGCCGTTTTCCATTTTCATATTCATTACGGCATTACCGGCTAAATAGATAGCATTATTTTTCCGCTCGCCGGCACTTTCTGTGTAGTTTCCTTGAAAGGTAGATGTATAACCGTCTTTTGCGGTCAGGTCAATGCTGCCGCCATCACTATAGATTGCTCCGCCATGAGCTTCGCCTGTCGCACTCACCGCCGCATTGCCGATAAAATCACTGTTGATTATATTATTTATAACGGAATCATAATTGTTTATTGCCCCACCCTTGGCAACGTCATCAGCAGAATTTACAGTATTGCCTAAAAACGATGCTGTTATAGTTTCTATTACAGAATTTCTATAGTTATCTATAGCACCTCCGGCTTGAGCAGCCGAATTTCGGATAAAATTGCCGGATAGACTTTCTATAGTTCCACCATCCGTATTTTCTATAGCTCCTCCACTTCCTCCGGCACTGTTTTCTATAAAATCGCCTGTTATGTTTTTGACCAACCCTTCAACAACTTCATCCGAATTAATATAGTTACGGATTACACCACCATGAAGTGTGGAATAATTATTAATAAATATCCCCTTTATGGTATCTATTAACCCGCTGGTAATAATGGCTCCACCCAAATTCGCTTGATTTTTAGAAAAAACACCTGTAATCGTTTTAATTTCATTTAAATTAGATATAGCTCCACCATTAGACGAAGAATTATTAACAAAATTACCACCAATAAAATCTATTATACCGCCCCTATTATTATTTATCGCACCGCCATCTTTAACACTATTGTTATTTATAAAATTAGCATTTATTGTCACGATTTCACTATGACCATTATAAATTCCGCCACCATTGTTATTTGAAGAATTATTAATAAAATCTCCTGATATTAAACTTATTACGCCACTATAACTATAAATAGCTCCACCATCACGATTTGAAATATTATTTATAAAATTTCCTTTAATAAACTCTATATTTGATGCGGAAGACTCAAAGATAGCTCCTCCATAGCTTGTTGAAGAATTGTTTATAAAGTTACCACTTATCGATTCTAATTCTCCGTTATAACTTGCAATAGCTCCGCCATAAACCCCAAAATTATTTATAAAATCTCCGGTTATAGAACCTAAAGTTCCGGCATAATTAAAAATAGCTCCGCCATAACTGCTACTTGCTGTGTTATTAATAAAATCGCCGGTAATTGCTGATATACTCCCGAGATTATATATACCGCCTCCTACTGAAGAATTCTGATCAATAAAATGGTCAACAATATCACCCATCGTGCTTGAGTTTGCAAGGCTTTCGGCGGATTCTGCAGTTATCGTCAGGTCGTAGAAGTGCGAAATTACGTCTTTAGTTGTATAACTTTTAGTTATCGTCTGTCCGGTTTTATCTACATATGAATATGTGCCGGTTTTATCTTTCAATTCATACAGAATTATACTGTCTGCGGAGGACGACGGGGTTTCTGTCAATGTATATGCACTATTCTCTCCTAATGTAGTAGTCGGAGTAAATTCCTCAGCTTTTACATTAAGCCCGCTCAATCCAAGCAGGCTAACTGCCAAAAGACCTTTTATTACTGAATTTAATCGTTGAGGATATTTCGCACAACAAACTTTTCTCATCTTTAAACCTCGCTTTTTACTTCACTCGTAATCTTCCGGCTTTATACTGTTTTCTGAAACAATATAACGAGTCTGTAATATTAATTCGTATTCGCATTAGATATATTTAATATATTCTAAGTTTATATTATTTCTATACGATTTTCAAGATAAAAAAATTATTTTACCTTTAAAT
>JADIND010000086.1 GCA_017694215.1 Candidatus Scatousia excrementipullorum
TTTTGAAAAATCTATGGAAAACATAGATTTTTTGTTTTTTATGCAGGTTCTGCAGTACGGTGATTCAAGCTGGGTTTTGTGTGAAAAATCTGTGAAAGAGCTGCCGCATCTGCCTCTGTGGTCATTTGCAAGAAAAGGACAGCTGTAAACTCCTTTTGTTGTTAAAATTCTTCCGTATTCACAATCCAGGGAATCCCAGTCTGCAATTACTGTTTCATCTGTTATGTTTTTATCATAATATTCATTAATTATAAAATTATCTTCAGTTGTTTCAAAGCCTATTTTGCTGCAGATATTTGTAAATTCTTCAATAAGTTTTTCATACGGTTCTTTATAGTAGTTTGTAATGCACAGTATAGGGTTAAAGCCGTATTTAATAAGGCATTTTATTGCGTGCATTGTCTGTCTGTATGTACCTCTGCCTCTGATGTCATCATTTTTGATTTCGTTGTAGTGGTCTATGCTTAATTTAAATATTATTTCAAAGTTACTCTCTTCTTCTACCCGTTTCAGAAATCTTGCTTTTTTTTCATTAATGCAGCTTGCGTTTGTAAATATACAGACATTACACTTTTTGAGGCAGAGTCTTAAAATACTGTTAAAATCAGGATGTGTCATTGGTTCGGCACCTGTCAGATATATGCAGTTCAGATTTTGTTTCAGGGTATCATTCAGGGCTTTTTTTATTGTATCTATCTGTATAAAATCTTTAATATTTTTTTTCAGCGGAAAATTTATCCAGCAGTGTTTGCAACGCAGGTTGCAGTTTTTTTCGGTTAATTCAATAAAAAGGTTATTCAGCTCCTTTAGATGACTGACAGGAGCAAGACAAATTGATTCTTTCATTACAACTCTCCTTTAGTATAGAAGTATTGTAAAAATAACAATTTATAAATAAAATTATCCAACCGGGTATTAATTTGACTTATTTATTGTTTGTAAAATCTTTCGGGTGTTTGTCCTGCAGCCATTTACTCAGAATGTAGTGTTCATAACTCAGTGCAAAGTTGTATAATGCATTTACCAGAACACGACCGCTTTCGGATTTTCCTATGATAAAAAAGTCACCGGCTTTATTCTCAGCCAGCATAATTTCTCTGTGAACAATTTTATCGACGTGATTTTTGGGATTTTTGTTAATAACCAGTTTTATCCAATCACAGAGTAATTTTGTTGCGGTGGTTTGATTTGAAGTTAAGCTTTCGTTATTTGCCTGAATGTATTTTGAAAATTCTTTTAGTATCATGTTAATCTCCGAACGGCGTTGTTGCAGCCAGACAGACGATGTTTTCAATCCCGTTTTTCTTAAATTCTCTTATCATTTCTTCAAAAGTTGCACCTGTTGTGCAGATGTCATCAATGAGAAGTATAGTTCCCGATTGAAGTTTATCTTTATGTACTTTGAAAGCGTTAGAAAGATTTTCGGTTCTTTGGATTTTAGAAAGTTTATACTGCGGTTTTGTATCTTTGATTCTTTCAATAAGTTCCGGATTATAATTATAGTGTCCTAATTTGCAAAATTCAACCGCAGTAAGTTCCATATGGTTGTATTTTCGTTTCTTTTTGCGTTTGTAATAAATCGGAACAGGCACAACCTGAAAGTCTGTTTCTGTTGTAATACTAATCCAGTATTGAAACATGAATTTTGCAAGATAATAAGCAAGGTCTTTCTGGTTGTGATATTTTAATCCTCTTATCAATTTTTGGAGGTTTTTAGAATAAATACCTGCACAATAGACTTTTTTGCCTTCGTTTACTCTGTTAATTTTGGCAGGCAGATAATCAAGTTCTTCAAAACATTTTGTACACATTCTGGAACATTCTTTTGAGTTTTTGCAAAAATAGCATTTCTTTTTGTAAATCCAGTCCAGAAGTCCGAGAAAAAAGTCTTTCATAATTAAATTATACTATAAAGCAGGTATATGTAATGTAAATTTTATTGTTTGAATTATTTTAAAAGTTAACAAACAGTTTACAAAATCTGCGAAATATGTAATACTATGTGTGTGTAGTTGATTCATGTAAAGAATTATTAAAATTAATATATAAAAACCGCAAAAAATATTTTTTTTGTTTTTTAAAACAAATGAAAATATCTTGTAATTGGAGTGATTAGTATGTTAACAATTCAGCCAAATTTTTATCAAAAAAGCATGCATTCTATACCGGTTTTCGGGCACAGAAATCAGTCAGAAAGTTATTATTATGCAGATGAATCTGATATGCTTGATAATGTACCTGAAGAAGATATCCTTGATCTCGGTGCAGATGGTGATGATAGAATCACTGCTAAAAATGAAGATTTGAAAGATTTTAGGGACGGCGTTAACCAGACTATCGCCAATATAAAAGGTTTAGAAGAAGAATTTAATCTTCCTGATTGGGTTAAAGAACCGATGGGTGTTCTTTATACTCTCGGTGCCGCTCTTGTTGCCGGTATCGGTACTAAATTCGGTTTCAGTAAAACCAGTGAATATCTCGGTGAACTTGCCAATAAAAATTCAATTAAAAAAGCGTCAAAAAATGTTAAAGGTTCTTTGAAAAAACTTGGAGCTGCTTTTGGTAAATGTATAGATACAGTTAAGAATACCTCTTTTTATAAAGCTGTTGATAAAAAGATGACAAAATTATCAGACAGTTTTAAAAAGACCGCACTTGGTAAAGGTTTAAAATCCTTGCAGGATAAAGTATCAAAGAATAGTTTTATAATTAAGACAAAAGAGTTTTTTGCAAGAATGAGAAACATTAACAGCAGTAAAGTCGTTGACAGAACCGGTGATGTTATCGGTACGGCTACAGGTGTTTCAACTGCGGCGGTCGGGGTTATTGATCCTGAGAAAAAAGAAAGACTTGAAGGTTAAAGGATTAGGCGGTAAATATGTTGCAGATTAGTCCTATAACATTTACATCAAACGAACGGCTGAGTAACAGAAAATTGTCTGATGATCAGCGTGAAGATATTCGCGACACCGCTGTAGCTGGCGGTGCTGCTGGTGCAGGTTATACTGCCGCAAAAGGCGGCGGACTTAATATGGCTAAAAAACTGAAAAATGCCTCCTCTTCTTCAGCAAAAGTTACAGGTGATTTGAAAAACGGTATGCAGACGCTCAGAGAGTCCCAAAAAGCTGTAACAGGTCTTGCGAAAGATGCAAACGGAATTTTTAAAAATTTCAAAATAAATGCTCAAAAGTTTGCCGATAATATGCTTAATTCACTAAAGAATATGAAAGCAGGTAAACTTGTCCAGCGTTTTGTAAAAACACCTGTTGTAAAATTCGGATGTAAAGTTTGCGGCGGATTTCTTGCAGGATGTGTTTTAGTGTCAGGTTTGGGAACTCTTTATAATAACACAACTAAAGTAGTTAACCATTATGCCCCGCAGCTGGCGGATAATTTGAATACCCTGACTGACCATTGTAATAAATCCTCAGAAAATGATGATAATGAGTAAAATTTGAATTTATATAAAAAGCAGGTTCTATACAGGAACCTGTTTTTTTAGTTGATATTTTGCGAAGTATTTTAATGTTTCTTAATAATATGTCAATAATTACGTAAAAATTTTTTTATTATATATATGACACAAGGAATTAACGGGATAGGTATAAATTTTCAAGGTGTTTTTAGTAATATGAAAATGCCGAAAGCCGCATTGAATGCAGATAGTAAATCGTCTGTATTTACTGATGCTTCCGTGAATAATGTTTCAAATCCCGATTCCGCACAAAAACCGGAAAATGCAAAATTACAAGAAAAGATAAATAACGCCAAAAGTAAGCTTTCTTTGAAATCTGATATTTCAGAAATATCAAAGCAGGGAAAGCAAATTGCAAAGCTGCTTGAAAATTCCATGGTAAATAATTTGCCTATGGTAGGAGGATTTATTAATACTAAAATGCAATTTATGGAAGATTCGGTATCCATGTGTTTAAGTAAAGCTTTTTCAGAGTTAGCAGCTTGCAAGACCGACGCAGAAATTCAGAGTTGTATTCAAAGAAATTTATCAAATATTCAAAAAGAGATTTTGAAAGGCCGTATCTATGTCAAACGCGGTTACAAAGCTATT